>JAFGRS010000220.1 GCA_016935045.1 Lentisphaeria bacterium
ACAGCCTTGAGGACGGCATCCTGTGGACCACCGCGGCAGGCAACGGCGATGACACAACGGCCGTGGGACCGCTGCCGGACGGCACCGGCTGGCAGATCCGGGTTGCCGACGAAAGCCACAATTACCGTGCCGAACAGGCCGTCCCGTTCAGCTTCCTGTTCGTCCCCTACCGCTGCCGCGGCCTGGTGGCCGGCCGCGTGCTCCGGGATGGCACCGTGGCCCGGGGAGTGGGCGCCTTCGACGTGGCCCGGACGGCCCCGGGCCGTTACGAGGTGTTCATCCCGGGCAAGACCGACCGGGACGGGATCCTCCTGCTCAACGTCACCATGCTCAACAAGGACGGGGTCGAGGACAACGCCATGGCCTGGGCCTACGAAGAAGGGGCCTGCGGCGGGCGGGGAGGCTTTGTCATCGCGTCCTATGACCAGCCCGACTTCCAGGATCAGGATGTCGAGTTCTGCTTTGCGTTCGTCGCCTACGGCACCGACCTGTCCCCCGACGTGCAGCGGCCCAGCCGATTCCAGGCGGCGGAGACCTGGGCGGAGAGTGTGGCCCGAGCCGCGGAGCAGGCCAGCACCGTGCCGGACGGCGCCGTCGGGCCCTGGATCGGCCCGGTGCTGACCGCCAAGACGCCACCCATGGGACTCTCGTTGCCCGTGCAGGGCAAGACACACCTCTGGCTGATGACCGAGGCCCATGGTGAGCCGAAGGGGGTCCGTGCCCTCTGGGCGGAGCCGGGCTTTCGGATGGCGGACGGTGCGCGCCGGGAGCTGGGCGTCGAAGACGTGGGGTACAGCCGTGGCGCCGTACCGGGGGCGGCGGCGGAGGTGGCTCTGGCGGGCGGACGGGTGGACCGGGGATGGTGCGTCGAGCCACGCTCGGCCCTGTACTGCGCCGTACCCCCTGGCGCTGTGGCTTTTGTGGCCCGTCTGGGCGTCGCCGAAGGTGCGCCGGAGGGTGCCGGCGTCCGCTTCCGGGTCAGCGACGAACCCCATCGCCGCGATTCCTGGCGCGACGACGCCTGGCCCGTGCTCCGAAACCGGTTCCCCGTCGAGGCAGCCCGCCTGCAGGCCGACCTGGGCACCCGGGAACGGCTCGATCGAGTCGACCTCGACGCCTGGAGGGAACCTCTCTCCCGAGGACTCGCCCACATGGAGACCGAATTGGGGCACGGCGCCCAACGCCTCCCCGCAGCCCCCGAGGGGCATGCCGGCGCCCTGCTTGCCCGACACGGCGCCGCGGCCCAACTCCTCACCCGCATCCACCAGGCCCGCGAATCCCTCTGGCAGCAGGCACCCCGACTGGCCGCCTTCGCCGACTACCCAAAGACAACGTTCACCGAACTGGCCGCCTCCCTCCAGCGCATCGCCGACTCCCGCCCCACCCTCCGTGCGGAGGCGGAAAGGGCCAGCAAGCTCCTGCGGACCTGCGAAGAACAGTGCCTGACCATGGTGATGGGACGCCTCGACGGACAACCACCGGATGCCGAGACCCTCGGGCGTCTGGAAAGGGATGTCGCCGGCCTGGCCGAATGGTCGGGACGGGCACTGGGCTGGACCATGTACGGCGGCGACAACCGCCGCAGCTGGATCTGCCGAGAGCCGCTGGCGCTCCCCCTCGCGCCGCTGTGGACATACCGGCCCGTCCTCCCGCCCCGGCCGGCGTGGCCCCTCCCCCGCGTCGACAACCCGGCCGTGGCACACGAACTGCGGCCAACGCTGACCTATGACAGGGCCTTTCATCCGGTTGCGGCCGATGGACGCCTGGTGTTCGGTTCGTCTTCGGAGGATGCCGTCATCTGCCTCGATGCATCCACCGGTCGGGAACGTTGGCGTACCGTGGTCGGGGGGCCGGTCCGCCTGGCGCCGGTTCTCGGCGGCGGCCGGGTCTATGCGGGCTGTGACGACGGGTCCGTCTACTGCCTCGACCTGCCGACCGGCCGGCTGCTGTGGCAGTACCGTGCCGATGGCGGTGCGGATCGTCGTCTGGGCGGCAACGGGCGCGTCATCTCCCAGTGGGCCGTGCGTTGCGGTCTCTGCCTGGACGACGGCGTGCTGTACGCGGGTGCCGGGGTATTTCCCACCTTGGGCACCGCCCTGTTCGCGCTGGATGCCGAGACCGGGGCAGAGCGCTGGCGCCGCACGATCCCCTGGACCCCGCAGGGCTTCATGCTCCTGTCTCCCTCGCGGCTGTTCCTGCCTACCGGCCGGACCCCGTTCCGGAGCGTGGCTCGGGCCGACGGGAGCGCCCTCCCCTCCTTCGGACGGTCGGACTCCTGGGGCAAGGACCTCCCCGGAGGCACACTGGCCCTCGTGGTGAACGACCGCCTCATCACCGGACCGGACGAGGGCGGCGAATTGCACCTCTTCAGCACCGAAAGCACGGAATGCCTCGTGCGCGTGCGCGGCCGCCGCATCATCGTTGACGGACTCGTCTCCTACATCCTCCGCGACGACAGCGTGACCGCGGAGGAACGCGACCCCTTCGTGCGCCGCGGCGGCATCCAGGCGCTCTGGGAAACCCCCGTCCTCCCCGCAATCTGCATGCTCAAAACCGGCGACCATCTCCTCCTCGGCGGAGAAACAGGCAGCGTCCAGATCCTCGAAGCCCGCACGGGAACGCTCCGGAGCACAACCTCCGTCGGCAAGGACGCGGTGGAGGGCCTGATGTGGAGCCAGGGACGCCTCACCGCCAGCCTGGCGGACGGAACCCTCGTCTGCCTGGGAGGACCCGGAACCGCTCCCCCTGCCCCCGCCCCACCCGATCCGGAACCGGGGCAGGTGACGCCGTCCGCGGAAGCGCTCTCCCGTGCCGAAGCCCTGGTGGCGGCAGGCGGCTTCCGTAAGGGCTACGCACTGGTGGCCGGAGATGCGGAGCTTGGGGTCTCCCTGGCGCAGGCCAGTGACCTGCAGGTGCTCCTCCTCCTGCGCCATCCCGACGAGGTGACGGCCTGGCGGCAGCGCCTCTCACGCACGGGGCTGTACGGGGATGCGGTCTCGGTGTACCGCATCGAGGGAGAGAGCCTCCCCTACCGCCCATACCTCTTCAATCTGATCGCGTTGCCTGCGGGTACGCTGGGTGTTCCCGGCGGGGAGTGGTTGCGGGTGCTGCGTCCCCACGGTGGGTATGTGGCGGCCCGGGAGCCCGGTCCGTTTGCCGCGGCGGCCCGGGGCATCCCCGGTCAGGTGGAGGAGCCGGAGAAGGGGTTCGCGTTCGCTTTCCGGCGCGGGCCGGTACCGGGGGAAGGCCAGTGGACCCATGGCTACGCCGATCCCGCCAACACCGCCTGCAGCGGGGACACGCTTCCCTTCGGGGAGTTCGAGGTCCTCTGGTTCGGGGGGCCGGGGCCACGCAGGATGTTCGACCGCCACGTCAAAGCCGCAGCGCCGCTTTTCCAGGGGGGCACGCTGTACGTGACCGGGCAGGACTACCTGGCCGGAATGGACGCCTACAACGGGACCATCTTCTGGGAGAAGGAGGTCAAGGGCAGCGGCCGGATGGCCATGCTCAAGGACTGCGGCAACATGGTGGCGGCGGAGGGGAAGCTGTTCGTGGCCGTCAACGAAACCTGTACCGTGCTCGAAGGGAAGACGGGCCGGAAACTGCGCAGCCACCCGGTCCATGCCCATGTCGAAGGCGGAAAACGGTGGGGATACCTGGCCGCCGCCGGGGACCTGCTCCTGGGCAGCGCGACACGCGAAGAAACTCGCTTCGTCCCGGGAAACAAGGCGGACTACAATGCCGTCTGGTACCATTTCCAACCGGTGACAACCAGCCTGGCGCTCTTCGCCCTGGACCGCGCCAGCGGAGAACGCCGCTGGCTCTACACCCCGCCCTCGGGCGTGCTGCTCAACCCTACCATCACCGTCCTGGACGGACGGGTCGCATTCGTCGAAAGCGTCAACCCGGCCACAAGGGAGGACGCGGACGGCAAGATCCCCCAGGCGGAACTCTTTGCCGGCGGGCCGGTCCTCACCGCTCTGCGCCTCGCCAACGGCGGCATCGCCTGGCGTGTCCCCATCACCCTCGACGCCTTCCAGCACGCGATCTACATGGGGGGCAGCGAGGGGGTCTTCGTGCTCACCGGTTCGCGCCACGACGTCGTGGACAAGCAAAAACTCATCCAGTACCAGATGGTCGGCATCGACGCGGAAACCGGACGCGAACTGTGGCGCCATGATCACACACCGACCCGGGGCCACATTCTGGACGGCGGGCACGGCGAACAGACCCAGCACCCGGCCATCGTCCGAGACATCGTCTACGGGCCGGGCTTCGCCCGCAACCTGAAGACCGGCTCGGCCCATACGGGATGGCTGTGGCAGAAAAGCCCCCAGTGCGCCACGCTCTCTGCCAGCCTGAACTGCGCCTTCAGCCGCCAGCACGGCAATCCCACCGCCGCCAACCTGAGCGACGGCAGCCAGATCCGCATGACACACGTCACCCGACCGGGATGCTGGATCAATACCCTTCCCGCCGGCGGAATCGTCATCATCCCCGAGGCAAGCAGCGGTTGCACCTGCGAGTACTCCGTGCAGACCAGCCTCGCCCTCCACCCCCTCGGGCCAAGGCCCAAGTGACAACCTCCCCCGCCGGGGCCGGTTTTCCGGACATCCCCAGGCGCGCCGCGTCCGGAAAACAGACATGGCCCCCCCCGCCGGGAAGCGTTTTCCGGACGGACTCGGGCATACCCCGGCCGGAAAACCCGAGCGGCCCGGCAGGCACAGCATGCGGAACGGAGGCTCTGGGGGGCTGTCCGGCACGGTGGCGGGGCAGGGCTGGTGCGGTATGGTTGTGGCGGGATGTCTGGCGTTGGTGCGGGTCGTTGTGTGGGTTCTTGTGCGCGGCACGGCGGTGTGGCCACGGGTGTTCCGGCTCCCGGGGTGGGCTGCCCCGGCTTCTGGAGGCATGGGATGCGGGACGGCGGAGGCAAGCGAGGTTTCGGGGGTTCGTGGGAGGGGATCGTGGTCGTTCTTCTTCCCCTGGTTTGCACGGCGATCGGGAGTGCGGCGGAACGGCAGATGGATTCCCTCGACCGGGGGCTGGTTGCCCTGGCGCGGCCCGATGGTGGGGTCCATGTCGGCTGGCGGCTGCTGGCGACGGATCCCCCGGACATCGCTTTCCGCCTCTACCGGAGGACGGGACCCGGGGAGTCGGTCCGCCTGAACGAGGCGCCCATCCGCACGGGCACGAACTGGCTCGACACCGGGGCGCTCCCGGGCGAGGAGACGGTGTATGCCCTGCACGCGGTGCAGGGAGAGCAGGAGTCCCCTGCGCTGGGCAGCTGTCGGCTCCGGGCGGCTGCCGGGGCGCAGCCGTACCTGTCCCTGCCCCTGCGTACGCCGGAGGGCTACCATCCCAACGATGCCTCCGTGGGCGATCTGGACGGGGATGGGGCCTACGAGATCGTGCTGCACCAGGCGGGACGGGGCCGGGACAACTCCCAGGCGGGGGAGACGGACCCGCCGATTCTGCAGGCGTACCGTCTGGACGGGACGTTCCTGTGGCAGATCGACCTCGGCCGGAACATCCGCGAGGGCGCGCACTACACGCAGTTCATGGTCTACGACCTGGATGGGGACGGGCGGGCGGAGGTGGCCTGCAAGACAGCGGACGGGACGCTGGACGGCCAAGGGAGGGCGATCGGCGATGCGACGGCCGACCACCGCGGCCCCCGGGGGACGGTCCTGCGCGGTCCCGAGTTCCTGACGGTCTTCGACGGGCGTACCGGGGCCGCGCTGGCAACGGTGGACTACGTCCCTCCCCGCGCCCCGACGCCCGATCCGACGCCGGCGGAGCTGAAGCGCATCTGGGGGGATGACTACGGCAACCGCTCCGAGCGTTACCTTGCCTGCGTGGCCTACCTGGACGGCGCACGGCCCAGCCTGGTGATGTGTCGGGGATACTACACTCGTTCGGTCCTGGCAGCCTGGGACTGGCGGGAGGGTGAGTTGCGCCTGCGCTGGGTCTGCGACAGCGCCGACGGCGCCCCGGGCCGGGAAGCCTACGCGGGACAGGGCAACCACAATCTCGCGGTTGCGGATGTCGACGGGGACGGCCGGGACGAAATCCTCTACGGCGCCTGTACCATCGACGATGACGGCACGGGACTCTACTCGACCGGCCTGGGCCACGGCGACGCGATCCACCTCTCCGACATCGACCCGCGGCGTCCCGGGTTGGAGGTGTGGAGCATCCATGAACACCCGCGTCACCCGCACGGCGCCAACCTGCGGGATGCGGCAACGGGAGCGATTCTGTGGAGTCTGGAGAGTGCGGACGTGGGCCGGGGCATGGCGATGGACCTGGATCCGCGTCACCCGGGATACGAGTGCTGGGCTGCCGGGCGGGGTCTGCAGGGAGTCTACACGTGCACGGGTGAGAAGATCAGCGCTGCCACGCCACCGTGCAACATGGGGATCTGGTGGGATGGGGACCTGCTGCGGGAGGTCCTGGACGGGGTCACCATCAGCAAATGGGACTGGCGCACGGGGGCATGTGTGCCCCTGCTGGAGGGTGAGACGCTGGGATGTGTCAAGAACAACGGCACCAAGGCGAACCCCTGCCTGGCGGCCGACATCCTGGGCGATTGGCGCGAGGAACTGATCTGTCGGACGGCCGACGGGAACGAACTGCGGATCTTCGTGGCCGTGGCGGAGTCCGAGCACCGGCTGGTCACCCTGATGCAGGACCCGGTGTACCGCCTGAGCGTCGCGGCCCAGAACGTGGGCTACAATCTGCCGACCCAGACCGGATTCTATCTGGGTGCGGGCATGACGGCAACGCATCGCCGACCGACGGTTTTCCTGATCGGGGATTCGACGGTCAACACCCGGGGCAATGGAAAACTGGGCTGGGGAACAGCCTTCGGGGAGATGCTGGACGCCGCCAAGGCCACGCCGGCCAACCGGGCCCGGGGCGGGCGCAGCAGCCGGACCTATCTCAGCGAGGGAATATGGGCGGATGTCCTGGCAGAGCTCCGGGCCGGCGACTACGTGCTGATGCAGTTCGGCCACAACGATGGCGGCGGCCTCGACCGGAACGGCGGCCGGGCGTCGATCAAGGGCAACGGCGAAGAGACACAGGACGTGGTCGACGCGGAGAAGGGGACGCGGGAGACCGTGCACACGTATGGATGGTATCTGCGGCGTTACTGCGCGGACGCGAGGAGCAAGGGCGCGACGCCCATCGTGCTCTCCCCCATCCCCCGCAACCGATGGTCCGAAGACGGCAGGGTGCTGCGCGCCGGGAGCGACTACGGGCTCTGGGCCCGGGAAGCAGCACGGGATGCCGGCGCATTCTCCGTGGACCTCAACGAAATCGTTGCCCGACGCTACGAGGCCCTGGGACGCGACACGGTGGCCGGACGCTTCTTCCATGCCGACGACTGGACCCACACCACCGCAGCCGGGGCACGGCAGAATGCCCTGTGCGTGGCGGAAGGCATCCGCGCCCTGGAGGACTGTGCTCTGCGCGAACTCCTGCTGCCGGACGCGGGGCTGCCCCCGGGCGAACACTGACCAGACCTCACCCCGTGGATCGTGACGCCGGCGCGGAACAGTCGGCTGCGACCGCGTTCGCAGGCAAATGTGCCTAAAAAGGTAGGTTTGACCCCGGATGTCCATCCCTTTCCCGCCGCCACTGTCCTTGCGGCAGTGGAGCGCCGATTCGGGCTGGGGGGTCACGGCCGCGCCCCCTCCTGCCCTTCCGATCGGCGCTCCACCGGGACAAGCCC
>JAFGRS010000221.1 GCA_016935045.1 Lentisphaeria bacterium
CCGTCGACGGCCCGGCTGTAGGCGGTGTAGGCGGCCCCGTGGTGGAGGTTGGCGCCGTCCAGGGGCATCTGCCAGGCGGCCCCCCCCGAAGCCGGCAGCCAGATCGCCTCGGCCCCGTCCTGCCAGGCGATTCCGTCCCAGGTGCTCACCGTGCCGCCCAGGACACGCAGGACCCTGACCGCCACGGAGGCGATGGCCGTCCGGTCGTCCGTCGCGGTCCCCTCGACGCGGCCCGGCCACGTCGCCGGGCCGTAGGGGCCCTGCGTGGCCACCAGGGATGTGGGCGCCGCGGCATCGTACAGGAACACCGCGGCTGCCGGCATGGGCTGCGTGTTTCCCGCGGCATCGGTGGCACGGCTGGCGGCCTCGTAGGACTCGCCGTGGAGCAGGTTCCCCACGGCCAGGCCCAGGGACCATGCCGTGGTCCCCGTCGCGGGGAGCCACGACTCCTCTGCCGCCCAGGTTGTGCCGTTCCAACGGAATCCGTCCGAGAGGCGTGTGCAGCGCACCTCGACGGAGGCGACGCCGCTGAGCGCGTCCGCGGCCGTGCCGGTCACCGCCCCGGGCCAACTGCCGGGCCCGTAGGCAGCGGCGGGAAGGGGGGTCGAGGCGGGGGCGGTTTCGTCGAGCACGACCGTGTCCTCGATCTCGAGCACGTTGCCGACTTCGTCCACGAAGCGTGCGGAGACGGTCTTGGTGCCCTCTCCGCCGGTCAGTGTCCAGGCGCGTTCGCCGGCATAGGGTTCGAGGGCGGTCCAGGCCCCACCGGCGTTGCGGAATGCCATGTCGGCTGCCCCCTCGATGGCCATGCTCAGGGTGACGAAACGGGTGTTGACCCCCACGGGATTGCCGGCGCCGACGGCAAACGACCCGCTCGGGGCCGAGCTGTCGAAGGCCACCGTGTTCGAGGCGGGCGGAGTCTGCGGGTTGTTCGCCTGGTCCACGGCCTGACTGCCGATCAGGTAGCTCATGCCGTCCGTCAGGGCCCCGACCCCCAGCGCCAGGCTCCACGTCCCCGCCGCCACCGGGGTCTGGAGCCCCACCGCCGCGACCTGCCAGGCGGAACCGTTCCAGTAGCGGAAATCGCCGCTGCGCAGCACGGTCACGACGACGTGCGACAACCCGGCGGGGCCGCTGTCCGCGGCGGTACCGGAGAGCGCCCCGGGCCAACTGGCCGGGCTGAACGTGCCTGCCGTAAGGACCGTCGAGGTGGGGGCCGTCAGGTCGAGGAGGATCGAGTCACTGGTGGCGAGGGTGTTGCCGGAGACCGTGTCCCGGAACTCGCCATACACGGTCTTCGTGCCCTCGCCGGCGCTGAGGAGGAACCCGCTGAGGGTCTCCTGGAACGCTTGCCATGTCTCCGGGAACTGTACTTCGTCCTCCCGTCGGAAGCGCATTTCGAGGGGGTTTTCGGCCGTGACGGTGCAGTACAGGGTCACGGTCTGGGTGCCGGTGGCGACGGGATTGCCGTCGCCGATGGTGAAACCGCCGGAGGGGATGCTCGAATCGAAGAGGAAGGTCGAGACCGCCGCCGGGGACTCCGTGTTTCCGGCCGCGTCCACGGCCCACGCCTGGAGCGCGTAGTTGCGCGCATCGCCGCCGGCCAGCAGCGTTGCCGTGCTCAGAGGCACCGACCAGGACGTTCCCACGACAGCGGCCGCCAACGTCTGCGGCGTGGCGCTCCAGGCGCTGCCGTCCCAGTACTCCTCGCCTTCCTTGGCCGGTGCCAGGCGCTGGATGACCACGTGAACCGCCACGACGCCGCTGGTGGCATCCGTGGCCTGACCCCGCACCTGCCCGGGCCAGGAGTCCGGCCCGTACCCCCCGGTCGTCGCGATGGTGGTGACCGGCGCGGCCGTATCCAGGAAGATGGTGTCCGACAGACTCACCGGGTTCAGCGCCGCGTCGCGGTACTGGGCCTCGACGGTTTTGAGGCCGTCGCCGGCAGTCAGCGACCAGGCCCTGGTACCGGCAAAGGGCTCCCAGGCAGGCCAGAGGTCACCCGGAACGCGGAAACGCATCTGGGCGGCGCCCAGGATGTCCGACAGCAGGGTCACGCTCGCGCTGGTCACCGCCACGGTCGTCTCGGACTCGATCCAGAACTCCCCCGCGGGGGGCGCTCCGTCGTAGGAAAACGTGCCCTCGACCGGGGGATCCTGCACCTGACCCGCACGGTCCAGCGCCCGGGCCGCAACCGCCATCGCGACCCCCTCGGGCAGAGCCGCCTCGGGGAGCCCCACGCTCCAGGCAACCGTCCCGGAAGCCGTCACCCAAACCCCATCGGGGACCCAGCCCTCGCCATCCCAGAACTCGGAGGTGTCCGCGCGGCCGCAGCGTACCTCGACCCGCGCCACGCCGCTGCCCGTGTCCGTGGCCGTGCCGCTGAGTTCGCCGGGCCAGGTGAGGGGCCCGTAGAGGCCCCCCGTGCCGAGGAACGCCTCCGGGGGCGTCGTGTCCAGCGTCACCGTGTCTTCGAGGGGCAGGGCGTTCCCTGCCGCGTCCCGGAACTCGCCCAGGACGGTCTTGGCGCCGTCCCCCGCGCTGAGCTGCCACGGCAGCGTCGCCGCATGGGGCAGCCATGGGCCCCAGTCCCCGTCGCTGTTCCGGAAACGCATTTCGGCGGCGCCACTGACCGCGAGGGCCAGTTCCACCGAAACCGAGGCGACGTAGGCAGGATTTCCGGGGCCGACCGACATGGCGCCGTCGGGAGGGGTCCGATCCACTTCGAGTTCGTTGGCGGTACCGTCGACGGCGCTGTTGCCTGCCGGATCGGTGGCGGTCGCCACAACCTCGTAGAGGCCCTCTGCCAGGTCTCCCCCGAGGTGGAGCGCCAGATCGAGGGTCCAGGCGCCGTCGCCGTGGTTCACCGCGGGGTACTCCCCGCCGGCCACGCCCACCAGCACCGTCGCGTCCGCTTCGCTGATGGTCCCGGTGAGCGCGGGCTTGCCGGCAGCCGTCACCAGGGGGTTCACGCCGACGCTCGGTGGGGTCAGGTCGAAGCGGAAGGTGGCCTCGCCGCTCGAAGCGGACCCTCCCTCACCTGTGGCAAGGACCCGGAGCGGCAGCGCTTCGCCGTCCCCCCCAAGGAGAGAGAAGGGGGCCGAATAGGGGGTGCTCCCGGCGGTCGGCGCGGACCCGTCCGTGGTGTAGAAGATCCCCGTCGCGTGCTCACTGGACAGGACCACCTCGACCGCCGCGTGGAAGTCCCCGCCCGGCGGGGTGATCTCCACCGGCCCGGCGGGATGGTAGACCAGGACGCTTCCCGCGCTCTCGTCCACGCTCTCGCTTTCCCAGATCTCGAACCCGTTGACCATGCGGACCCGGGTCGCCACGGGGGTGTTTTCGGCGAAGCTCAGCGCGAAGCTGCCGGGGGCCACGCCATGAAGAGAGAACCCGAAGACCGCGTCACAGCTCTCGTCCGCACAGGCGGCGATGCGCCAACCGCTGTCAAACATCTCGGCCGAAAGCTGCAGCCAGAAACGGACCCGGGAGCCATCCCCCTCCGCACGCAGGAAATCCGCGGGCACCAGCACCGCCTCGGGATGGAAGCGGTTGGTGATACGCGTCGCGCTGACCCAGAACGAGTCCGCCACCAGTTCCGCCACCGGGGGGTCCAGTTCGAGCACCACCACCAGGTCCCCGAGATCCATGGCGCCGGTGACGGCGACGCGGACGTCCCCGCTCTCTCCCACGGCGATGGCGTACTCGCCCACGGAGAGCGTGGTCTCCCCCAGAAGGGAGGCCACGAGCACCCCGAGCAAGGTCGTCAGAAGCCTGAGCCTGGCAGACATGCGCATGGCGACGTCTCCGTACAGCGGCGCCGAGGCCGCGGCCTCAACGTATGGTGATCTCGCCCCCGGCCGTGTGGAAGGTCTCGATTTCGCCCCGCGCATTGGTGAAACTGCTGCCGGCCATCACCTCCAGACGGGTGGTCCCGGACTTCAGTGCCCGCATGCGCCAGGTCGCGGAAGCGTCTTCGCGCTTGTGCGCCTCCACGTTCTTCATGCCGGGCATCCCGGCATGGATCAGGGCCAGTCGCCCGGCGGCTTCGTCCGCGTAGCACTCGATCCCGACCCGGAACTGGGACCCGACGGGGCTGGCCGTGCCGGGAACGACGGCCACAAGACGGGGATCGTACTTCAGAACCAGGGCGCAGCTCTCCAGCGCCGGCGCCAGCAGCCCTACCGTCACGTCGAACTCCTGCCCGACCGCCGCTTCGTATGTCCCCAGATCCACCGTGACACCCAGCCCGCAATCCGCCAGGTCGGCCTCCGTGAACTCCACCGGCTCGCGCTTCGTCCACGCCGCCCCCGCATCCCCGGTCGATGGCGGCGCCACGCCCGGCGCCCCCGCGGCACCCGGACCCGAAGGGGTCCTTCCCGGTGGCTCGCCGACTCCCCTGCCAGGCTCGGGTCGCGGGGTCGTCTCACCCGCCGCGTCGGGTGACTCCTTCTCCGGGGAAGGCTCGCGGCCGGTCACCGTCGGGACGGGTGTGGACGGCGTGTCCGCCTTCCCGCGCAGGTGCCGCAGAAGAAGGAACACGGCAAGCATCAGCAGGACAAGGGCGACGACCGCAAGGGCATCTCGTACACGTACACTGGCCATGGTTCGGACTCGCTGGTCTCGTGCGTTCGGCGTTTTCCGAAGGACGTCCGGTCATCCGGCCGCTTCGGCTCCCTCCTCCCCGGGATCTGCACGGCTCCAGCCCGCGGTCCCCGCTGCGGGGGCCGGGAAGCCGCTCCGGTCTGGTGGGAACGCCACGTCGCCCGGGGCGGCGCTGTAGCCGCAGGCCGTACGGATCGCGAAGCATGCCTTCCGGACGCGCAATCGCCTCAGGGGTTGCCCTCGGCGGTCTCGCCCGCCGTGGCAGCGGCCGGCACGAGGGGCGTTGTCAGCGGCCAGCGCACCGCCGGCCGGGCCTCGCCTTCGTTGGCATTTTCCTGGGTGACCCGCGTGGATGCGGCGACCCGGGGCCGGTAGCTGATCGAGCCCGTGACTTCGGGGGTCTTGTCGGAGTCCGTGAGGACCTTGAATGCCAGGGCGTCAAAGGGTTCCGGCACGGTCCCGGGCGCCAGTTGCCGGACCAGACGCAGGGTCTGCTTGTCCTCCGCCGCCACCGCCAGCGGCAAGGTGTCCGGGCAGTCCCAGCCCTCGGGCAGCTCGACGGCCTTGATCTGGATGGCTGCTTCGGCTTCGCAGTTTTCCATGTAGACGTAGACCTGCAGGCTGTCCTGCTGCTGGCGTGCTCCGTAGGTGGTGTACTTCATGCGCAGGCCCTGGCAGTTGAAGGGGAAGCGGATGTCCAGGCCGGCGATGGCGGTTTTGCGCTTCGGGTCGTTGGTGGTGAGGATGATCCCCTTGTTCATCTTGCCCTCGACCCCGGTGGTCCGCAGCGTGCCCGTCATCTGGGTACTCTCCCCGGGAGCCAGCTTGCTCTTCTTGAGGTCGACCTTCGTGCAGCCACACCCCGGCCGTACATTCGTGATCTCGAGTTCCGAGTCCCCCTCGTTCGCGATCTTGAAACTGAACTCGTACACCTCCTTGTTCTCGGCCTGACGGCCCCACTCGTAGGTCGCCGGCTCGAGCAGCAACACCGGATCGGCCACCAGCCGCGAGACGCACAGAGCGGCACACACCGCCCAAACCAGCCCCCAAACTCTATGCATACCCTGAGCCCTTTCCGTTGCGTACACCCGGCCCCTGGTCTCCATCTCCCGGGAGACCGCCATGGCCGCGAGACGATCCCCCGGCCCCGCATTCACTCAAGCGCGGCCGACGTCGTCTCCGTTACCATAACGGCGCCGTGGCATCGCGCAAGGCGCGAGGCAATCGGGATGTAATGCCTCAGTCAAACCCGCGAATGCCCGCGCGGCCGCGAGCGTTCCATGGCCCCCTGGAGCGCGAGCGTACCGCGAGCATCCCTACGTTGACTGAGGCCTTACATCGGGATTGTGGCGGGGGGCGGGGCAGCCGCGCGTTCTCCGGGCCGTGAGCGCCAGGCAGAGGCGTCTTCTCGGCCCCGGTCTCCAGGCCTCACCCCGTGGATCGCGGGGCGCGCGCACGTGCCGCCCGACAGCATGCGGATAGCGTAGCGTCCCGTGCCGCCCCGTCAAACCCCGGAAATGGACCGGGATGGCAACGGGCCGAGAACGGACGGACACAACGGACACAACGGAGGGGGATGGGACAGGGAGGGGGATGGAGAGCAGAGCATCATCCATGTTGCTCCCCTCCCCATTCCGTAGGTGTCCGTTGTGTCCGTTGTGTCCGTTGTGTCCGTTCCCCTTCCCCCTCCGTCCCCCCGCCGCCCGCGGTCTGCGCCCGGGACGCCTGCGCCGCCGCCGTCGCGGCAGGCGGGCGCCCGCCCTCCACGGCGGGGGATGGCGCCTCCGCGGCGCCGGTTCCTCCCCTCTCTTCCCTCCGTTGTGTCCGTTCGTGTCCGTTTCCCCCCTCCCTCCGTTTCCCCCGCCCGGCGGCGGAAAGCAGGCCATTCGGCCTGCAAACATACAAATAACAGACGGCAATCCTGGCCCTCAGCGCGACAACACCAAACGGAACCCGTAGCCGCCGTAGCGAGGCGACCCGTCGATGTAGCCGCGGTAGTCGCACCGCAGGTAGCCCTGGTCGTCGTTGCTCCAGGACGCGCCACGCCACCCGCCGAACTCCTGGTTCGTGCCAGTGTCTTTGGCGCAGGCTTCCCAGACGTTCCCGCCCACGCCGTAAAGGCGCCAGGGATTGGCCCAGCTCTGCTCGACGTTGCAGGTGACCGCATGGCCGTCACCGTAGCCGCCGATCTTGTCGCGTCCGACGATCGCCCCCTCCTGTCCGTGATAATTCCCCGCCTGGCCGCTGCGCGGCGGCCAGTTGCTGCCCCAGGGATAGACGCGGTCGTCGCCGCACTGGGCGTAGGTCAGGAACTCCTCTTCGGTGGGCAGGCGGTAGCGGGCCCCGCCGAGAACCGCCCGGTCCCGGTCGGTCAGCCAGGCCGCGTACGCTTTCGCGTCGTCG
>JAFGRS010000023.1 GCA_016935045.1 Lentisphaeria bacterium
GCCGGCCCGGGTGCACGCTGCCTCCGCCGGCGCTCCCACCAACGTCACCGTATTTCCGTTCGCGAGCACTTAGGGTCCGCACGGAAACAACTTCACATTCTGGCGAGACGTCAGGTACTTGCCCAGCGTGATGGCCGGCGTGGATGTGAGCAATGCGATGCAGGCCGCCGGAATGCCTGCCTCCTTGCTGACGGCTTTCTGAAGGCCGTGCCGCGGTGCGAAGGCCGCGCCAACTTGCTGCTTCACGTCCCGGTGCTGAGATGCGGCTCGACCATCCGCTGCCATTCAACCGTTCAAACATGGTCAAACGGCTCCGGCACTCCGGATAGGTCCATGGTCCATGGTCCATCGTCCATGGTCCTTGCACCGCAATGAGATGTGTAGCAATCCCGAGACGTGTTAGGGGAAACAGGAAGGACATGCCCGGTGTTCTGCCGCTGTTGACCCGCGCTTGCGGGCGGGGCATATTGCGTGGATGGAAAGGTCATCGGGACCAGCGGGAACATGACACAGGCAGGTACCCACAGCGCACCGCGAAAGCCGTTCTTCGAATACCGCCAGTATCTGCTCGAGCGGTTCGGCAAGGTCCTGTATCGTGTCCCGATCGACCTGGGCTTCGGGTGTCCGCACCGGAACGCGGACGGGACGGGGGGCTGCGGCTACTGCGGACCGGACCGGGCGCGGGCCCCCTACCTGAGCGCCGGGATGGACCCGGTTGCCCAGGCGGTGGCAGGCATCCGCAGGGCCGGGGAGCGACACCGGGCAGACGGCTACATCGCCTATTTCCAGGCCGGGACTTCCACCCATGCCCCCATCGACATCCTCCGCGCCCGGGTCGAGGCCGTTCTCGAAACAGCCCCGTTCCCGATGCTGGTTTTCTCCACCCGCCCCGATTGCCTTCCCCCGGAGATCCTGGACTGGCTGGCGACCTTGACGGCGCGGCACGAGGTGTGGGTGGAACTGGGCCTGCAGACCGCCCACGACAGGACCCTCGAACGCATCCGCCGCGGACACGATTTCGCCTGCAGTGCCCGGGCGGCCCGGGAGCTGGCTCAGCGGGGGATCCTGCCGGCGGCCCACGTCATCCTGGGCTTGCCCGGGGAGTCCAGGCGGGATTTTCGCGACACGGCCGTCAGGCTCAGCGAACTGCCGTTTCGGGGGCTGAAGATGCACAACCTGCACATCGTGCGGGGGAGCGAATTCGAGGGGCTCTGGCGATCCGGCGCCATCCCGGTCCTCGACGAGCATGCCTACGGCGAAGCCCTGATGGACTTCCTGCGCCACATTCCCGCGGACTGGCCTGTCATGCGCCTGGTGTCGGAGACTCCCGAGGGCATGTTGCTTGCCCCCAAATGGTGGATGAGCAAGGCGGAGTTCCAACACTACATCGGGCGCCAGATGGAGGAGCGGGGCTGGCGTCAGGGGGACCGCACCGCGGGCGGCCGGGAAATCCGGGCGCCGGACACCGATCCCTCCCCGTCCCTTACGCGACGGGTGCGGCCCGACCGCCTGGCCTTGAACCGACGCCGGGGCCATTCGGAGCTGAGCCACCTGCTTCGTGCCGTCGATCTCGCGCGCGACCCCGGCTCCCTTCCCCCCGCCATTCTGGCGGTAGGTTTCGGCCTGGGACATCTCTCCCTGGACGCCCTCGATGTCCTGCCCGACCGCTTCGGCAGCGGGCTGCTGTACTACGGACTCGGGATGGACCCGGACGTGCTCCAGGTCCGGCGGGACGAGTACCCGGAGTACGACGGCGTGCTGACGGCCCTCGCCATCCACGGCACCTGCCGCCGAACCTGGGGACGCATCTCGGTACACTGGGGAGACCCCCGGCGCAACATCCTCCGGGTGCGGGGACAGGTGGATCTTGTCCTGCTTGAACCCGACCGTCCAGAGACCTGCCCCATGCTCTTCAGCATCGAGTTCCTGCGCCGTCTCGTGGCCCTGCTCTCCCCCGGGGGCGCCCTGGTCTCGGCCTGCCCTTCGGCGGCTCTGCGGGGGGCGCTGAAACGCCTCGGCCTGCACCTGGGGCAGGCTCGAGGCCAGGCACCCGCCCACGGGGGCACCGTCGCGGCCCGGGACCCCACCGCGATCCGGCACCCCCTCGATGACCTGCCCCAACGCCTTGCCAGTGTCTCGCTTGCGGGTATCCCCTACCGCGACCCCGACCTGCGCTGGCCGCGGAAACGCATCATCCAGCACCGCGGACACGTGGTCCAGCGCATGCGGGCCCGGGGGATGCCCGCAGGCGTCACGGAGGGGACCCAGCACCTTGGCCGCTGAACCGTCCCATGTTCACTGACGGGTTGCAGATGCAGGGCGAAGGCGTCTCGACGGGCTCGAGGCCCTGATCCCAGTCGCAGGGCCCCAGCGGGACCGTGCCCCGAACGCCCACGGGCGGAGGAGACGCCGGCACACTCGTAGGGAGCGGCCGCTTGTCACCGGTCGCCGGCCCAGGGAGAGTCCATGACCCCCCGCGAACTCAAGGAACTGCTGGCCGAGTTGGGGATTCGTCCCAGCCGCAGGCTGGGGCAGAACTTCCTCGTGGACCGGAACATGCTCGAAGCGTTGCTGCGGGATGCCGCCCCCCGGGCCGGGGAGAGGGTGCTCGAAGTGGGAGCGGGCACCGGGGTGCTGACCCGACGCCTGCTGCAGGCGGGGTGCCGGGTTGCGGCGGTGGAGTTCGACCACCGCCTGGCGGCCTACCTGCGACGCACCTTCTCGGCGTGCGACGGATTCGAGCTGCATGAGGCCGATGCCTGTGCCCTCGACTACGACACCCTCTTCGCAGGGGAGCGTTTCCGCTGCATCGCGAACCTCCCCTACGCCTGCAGCAGTGTCCTGCTGGCCCGATTGGCCGGCCTCGGCAACCCCCCCGCGGACCTTCATGTCCTGCTGCAGAGCGAGATGGCGGACCGGGTTTCGGCCCCCGCGGGCACCAAGGCCTACGGGTCCCTCAGCGTCCGTCTGCAGTTGCGCTACACCATCACCCGGCTGCGCACGCTGCCGCCCGGCGTGTTTCTGCCGCCGCCGGAGGTGCAGTCCGTCTTCGTTCGTTTCCTCCTGCGTGAGCCCGGCCCCGGCGCCGGCTATGGGGAGATCTGCCGGATCGCGTCGATGGCGTTCTCGCAACGCCGGAAGACCCTCGGCAAGGTCCTCTCCGGCCGGGCAGGCCCCAGAGGCGCGGTCCTCGATGCCCTTGCCCGCGCCGGCATCCCTCCCGCGGCCCGGCCCGAAGAACTCACCCCGGCGGATTTTGCCCGCTTGGCGGTTTGCCTGACCCCCCAATAACCCCCATATTGACTGCGTTGTTCCGATAGGGAACGTGGTGTGACGCGGCGCAACGTGCGGTTCCCAAAGCATGCCATCCGAGGTCTGTACACAAGTCGTTTATGCCTGGCGTCAGAGCGATCCGGGCGGCAAAGGCATCGTTCTGCTGCTCTTTCTCCTGAGCATCTACGCCTGGACCATCATGCTCGAAAAGGGTTGGTCCCTCTGGCGGGTCCGCAGCGGCTGCAAGCATTTCCTGAGCCAGTTCGACCCCGCCGAGTCGGCGTTGAAGCTGGTGCTGCGGAAGCGGGAATTCGGCGGCCCCATCGCGGAAGCCTACTTTGCCGCCCTGAACGAGGTGATGGATATCCTGAACGTGGACGCGGTCAGCCTCGACCGGCACTGCGAGGAACGTTCCCTGCCCCAGGCGCTGACGGACCGTGAGATCGACAAGGTCCGGGCCACCCTCGAACGGGTACTGGCGGCCCAGAACCTGGTGATCGAGGAGAGGCTCGGGGTCCTCGGCTCGATCGTGACGATCAGCCCGTTCCTGGGGCTCCTGGGCACCGTGTGGGGAGTGATGCTGGCCTTCATCGGCATGGCCCAGAAGGGTCGTCCGGACATCAGCGCCATTGCTCCCGGGGTCAGTGGCGCGCTGTTGACGACGGTGGTCGGTCTGCTGGTGGCGATTCCCTCGGTGGCCGGCCTGAACACGATCCTGAACGGGGTCAAGCGCACGAATGTGGAGATGGACAATTTCGTGGAGGATTTCAGCGCGAAGTTGCGGCTCCAGGTCAGCTCCGCCACCATCCGGGAGAAGCGGACGCGCGCCGAAGCGGCGGGGTAGCCATCCGGGAGCGGAGCGATGGGCAGGTTCAGCGAGGCGGGACACGGATATCTGCGGAGCGTTCACGAGATCAACGTGACGCCGCTGATGGACCTGACCTTCATGCTCCTGATCGTCTTCATGATCACCGCGCCCGTGCTGGAATACGAAACCGACGTCTCCCTGCCGGAGTGGAAGACCACCAAGCCCATCGACGAAGAACGGCAGCCGCTCCTGGTCACCATCAACCGCAGCGGCGAAATCCTCTTCCAGAAGCAGGTGGTGACCGCGGCATCGCTGCAGCAACGGCTCGAGTTCCTGCGCCAGGAGCGCCCCGACATCGCAGCCGTGATCCGCGCCGACGAGGAACGGCCCTACAAGGAAATCGTCGAGGTGATGCGGGCGGTACGCCAGGCCGGCATCCGCCAGATCAAGCTGGCGACGCAACCCGAGGACCGGGACTGACCCGGCGACATGCGGCAGGACAGTGAGGTGAAGGCAATGCGTACGTGGCAGGTATCCATCCGGCGGGTCGCCACGCTGGTTACCGTCGCCCATCTCGTCCTCCTCGCCCTGCTGCTCACCTCCTCCTTCATGCCCCGCGACGAGGACCCCCCGCCTGTCGACGGAATCGAGGTCGACCTCGACGACCTCCTCCCCGTCCCCGGCGATCCCGCCCCCGCGCCGCGGACGCCCGATCCCCAACCCGAGGTCCAGCCGACACCCGAACCCGAACCGGAGCCCGAAGCGGAACCCGAGCCCGAACCCGAGCCCGAACCCGAACCCGAGCCCGAAC
>JAFGRS010000222.1 GCA_016935045.1 Lentisphaeria bacterium
AATTCAGCCCTCGACGCGAGATTCTGTGAAACTCGCGTCAGGAGTACCCGTTTGGCGGCCACCAGTGGACGCTAAACGGGTACCACACAGGCAATCCCCTGCGCTGATCCCGTTTCGGAGCGCGGCGACCGCGGCGGCTGTTCAGCGGGTCGGGAGTTCCCGGGTGAGCGGCGGCTGTTCAGCGGGTCGGGAGTTCCCTTGTGAGCGGTACGTTTGCCTGCTGCCACTCGTAGATCGAGGGCACGGCCGGTGCGGGCCGTGGGGGGAGTTCCGTTGTGGCCTCGTGCAGGCTGTTGTTTTCGTCGCGTGCCACGCGGCCGGCCCCCTCGCAGAGCGTGCCGCTGCCGCCGTAGACCCGGTTGTGGGAGATTTCGATGCCGACGCAGTCCGGGGTCTGGAGAACGAAACCCGGCGACCGCCCGTCGCGGAGCACGAAGACGTTGCCGTTCAGGATGTGGTCAAAACTGGCGGTCTTGGCGAATACCCCCGCGCCACTCTCGACGCTGAACCGGTTGTGCAGGATCATCCAGTTCTCGTTCATGCCGCCCATCCAGAGCCCCGTCTTCTCGGAGTCCACGTCGCAGTTGTAGACCACGTTTCGAGGCCCGTTGGGGCCGTGGGCCGTATCCTCGGGAGGGGAGGCCCACATCCCGTAGCCATAGCTGCCGTGGCCGCGGCGCGAGGTGATGACGCAATTCTCGAAGAGGTTCTCGTTGGTCCAGCCGGAATGCCACTGTCCGTCGCTGTTATGGAACACGCCATTGCGGATGACACAGCCGCCGGCGGCCCACTGCACGAGAGGGGCGTGTCGGTAGTCGAAGGTCTCCACCCCGTCCATCAGACAGTCCCAGGAATGCTGCCACCCGGCGTAGGCCGTGCCGCCACCCCCCTTGAACCAGGCGTCCTCGAACACGCAGTCGCGGATCTCACACCACTTGCCGCGGTTGGCGTGCACCGGAAAACGGCCGGTCTTGCGCACCCGCACACCCCTGGCCCAGCAATTCCACGCATCCGCGAAGAGGACCGTGTTGATCCACAGGTTTTCGGTCTGCACCAGGATCATGTCCTCGACGCCGCACCACCGGATCGGGTCGAGGCGCTGCACCGTGCTGCCGTCCACAACCGGGAATTCGAGGCGGAGGGGCTGTTCGAGGCGCACCCGGTTGTCGCTGATGGACACCGCGCGGGTGGCATACTCGCGGTAGCTGCCCCACTGGCAACGGTTGCGGGTCAGGGCCTTCCAGCGCGGGGTGGCGGGTGCCACCAGCCAGAGGCAATCGCCGGGGCGGATGGACTCGGCCGAGGTGAGGAGCACCTCCCGGCTGCCCCGTCGGGCGTCTTCGGCGAGGGGGATTCCGGGACCGGGGGAACGGCCTCCGAAGTACAGGGCGGCCTGGGAGTACGGGACCGTCCGTGCGGGGGCTTCGCGGTGCAGCCGCACGCGCAGGGCGGCGGTGCGTAGGGGGCCCTTGCTGTAGGTTGCCTCGGCCTGCAGCGTGACTTCGGCGGGGGGATCGCCCTGGAAGAGGGCCGCGACGCCGAAGCCGATGGCGAAGGTATTGCCCGAGTGGGTACTGCGTTTCCACTCGGCCAACTGGATGTCTCCCGCCGTGACCCGGACCTGTTGCAGGTCCCGGGGTGTGGCGTGGACTTCGAGCCGGTCCGCGGGCCCGACCGCGTCGCCCTCTCCGATGGCGTAGAAGGCGATTCCCGAGGCTGGCAGGGCATAGCGGAACACAACGGTGGTCTGCTCCCGCCCCGCACCGCGCACCACGACGCCGTCGTGCCGGATGGTCACGGGACGGTCCAGATGATACGTACCCGGGGCCAGCAGCACGGCCCCGCCCCCGTCTTCGCCGACCCGCCGGCAGGCCTCGTCGAGGGCCGGCGCGTCGTCCCGATCGTCGTCCGGCCGGGCGCCGAAGTCTTCCACGCGCACGGCCGCGGGCACGTCGGGGATGCCGCCGTCGACGCCGACGCGGCGCCAGTTCGGATAGACGAGGCCGTCGGGGCCGGGCACATCCGCCTCGGTGAGGCGGTCCTTCTCGTCCGGACGGATACGGTACCTCGGTTCCCAGGGCGGTTCGAGGGTCGTGTGGACGACGGCGAAGGCCAGATCATCGAGGCAGGCCTCCACCCGGGCCGCATTGTAGCTGTGCAGCGCGAGTTCGAGGGCGACGCAGTCGGTTCGGGTGTAGAAGGCGCATTGGAACGGCTCCCAGCGTCCGCTGTTCCCACCCAGGGCTCGGACGTGGGATTCGCCGCTCACGCATTGTCCCTCGGCATTGTACTGCCGCACGTAGACCCCGAGGCCCTCGCCGCTGACCGGGAACAGGGCCCCGCGCACTTCGAGGCTCGCGGCGCCCTGGAAGGGGACACGGGGAGCGATGAGCCACGATCCCCGCGTCGCATCGTCATCTCGGATCCGTACCGAACGCGTACCCGAGGCCGCCCGGTCTTCGCACAGCGTCGAGATTGCGGGCGCCGGTTCGTCCACGCGCCAGCCGCTCAGACCGTCCTCGAAGCCACCATTCGGAATGGGCAGGATCTCCGCCGTTGGTACCGCGGCCCCCTGCAATGCCAACCCCGCGACCCCGGGGAGAGCCAGGAGAAAACAGCGCCGGCCGACTGCATGGAAACGGTGTCTAGGCAACATGATCGCTTTCCTTGTTCGGGCCCCATGCACCGAAGGTTCCACTGGGCACGGGCAGCACCTCGGCCTGCCCTTCGAGGACCATCTCGCCGGTCTCGATTGTCCCTTCCAGTCCCGCCAGCGCCTGGCTGAGGAGGTGTTTCAGCGTCAGGGGCGTGTAGCCTGGCGTATGGCAGGAGAGGAAGACGAACCGTGGCGCCGGATCGAGGATGCTTCTGCACAGGTCGAGGAGATCGAGCAGATCGCTGTCAATCTTGAACAACTCCTGGCGTCGGCCGCGTCCGTAACTGGGGGGATCGAGGAGGATGCCGCCGTAGGTATGTCCGCGGCGCTGCTCCCGGCGGAGGAACTTGCGGACATCGTCGCAGATCCAGCGGATGGGCGCGCCGTCGAGTCCGTTTGCCGCGGCATTCCGGGAAGCCCAGGAACACATCTTGGGCGAAGCGTC
Source organism: Lentisphaeria bacterium (assembly GCA_016935045.1). Classification (GTDB taxonomy): domain Bacteria; phylum Verrucomicrobiota; class Lentisphaeria; order Oligosphaerales; family JAFGRS01; genus JAFGRS01. Next base: position 3,102 of record JAFGRS010000222.1, read on the forward strand.
CAGGTGACACACCGGGAAGCCTGCCCGGGCAGCCGCCAACGTCGCACCCCCCGAGTAGGCAAAGAGATTGAGCACGGAAACCGACCCCGCACCCGACCCGAGCGATCGGCCACGGGACGCCAGCCAACGCCAGGAGGCCACCTGCTCCGGAAACACCCCCACATGCCCGAAATCCGTGCAGCGCAACTCGAAAACAAACCCCTCGATGCACACCGGCCAGGACTGGGGCATGGCGCTTCGGAAGCTCCAGCCCGTGCCTCCCTCGCGCGTAAAAGAGGCATCCGCGCGCCGCCACTCGGACTCCGGCAGCCTTGGCTTCCAGACGGCCTGGGCGCAGGGCCGATCCAGCAGGAAGGCGCCGAACTGCTCGAGTTTGCGCCCGTTTCCGGCATCCACGAGGCGATAGGAATCGCATTCCATGAACGATAGTGATCCTGCTCTGCGACGGTGGTTTCGGCCGCCGCGGCGTTCCGCGGGGCGTGGAGCGCGGCCGCATGCCAACGCCACTATGGCCATCGTCTCCGAATTGCCTGTACTCGCGGATCTGTGCTCAGGGGTGGTTGCGGAGCTGCAGCTCGAAGGGGTGCGGCTGGAGATAGGTCTGTTCCCTGAGGTACTCGTTGCCCAGACGCCGGACGTAGTGGTTCAGGAGGGTCAGGGGTACCACCAGAGTCGTGACCCCGGTCCGGTAGCGCTCGATGTGCTGCGTGAGTTCCTCCTTCGCGTCGCTGTCCAACGTGCGTTTGAAGAAGCCCATGATGTGGTAGAGGACGTTGGCGTTGCGTGCCCGGGTGGCCCGCACCCGTAGGGCTTCGGCGAAGCCGTGCTCGTAGGCTCCCAGGAGTTCCCCGAAGGCTTGCTGTCGTCCCTCCGCCACCTGTCGGCCGAGGGACCTGTAATGACTGGGGCTGTGGGCCATGATCTGCAGCTTGTGGGTCCCGTGGAAGCGGATCAGGCCTGCCAGGGACGGGTCGGCCTGGAGGAAGTCCTGCCAGCGCTTCGCCGCGAAGACCCGTTCCACGAAGCTCTCGCGCAGGCCCAGGTCATGCAGCCGACCCTCTTCCTCCACCGGCAGTGCCGGAAAACGTTCCATGAAGGTGCGCGCGAACAGCCCCACCCCCGAGCGGCGGGCCATGCCGTGTTCGTTGTACACCTTTACACGCTCCATGCCGCTGCTCGGAGAATCGCTCTTGAAGACGAAGCCGCTGAGACCTTCCCCCGCCAGTTCATCCACCCGGCGGCGCGCCCAGGCCAGCATGCGCTCGGTCACATCCTCGCCGCTCTTCGTGACCACCAGCCGCGGCGCCGCCTCATCCCCAATCAGGCGGAACGACGGACGCGGTACCGGAAAGCCGCATTCCACCTCGGGACAGACGGGCACAAAGTCCACGTACGGACCCAAGATGTCCCGCACATACCGGTCCAGCTTGTGCTGACCGTCGTAGCGGACACGCTCTCCGAGCAGGCAACTGCTGACACCCAGTCGAACGCGATCGTCCATCACAGCATCTCCTTGCCACCATCCGCCTGCCCGGCCGTCGGCCTTCCTTCCGGGATCCCCGCCGCGGCGGGAAAGTCCTTGCCATGGCGGAACTGTGGCCCTACGTTCCGCATTGTGCAACGTCTGAGGTGTCCATGATTGCCCCCGAGCGCATCGAGTGGCCCCGACCGGGCGCCCCGGAAACCGGCCGGCGCTACGTCCTGTACTGGATGCAGCAGAGCCAGCGCAGCCGCTGCAACCACGCCCTGGAGTTCGCCCTGGAGCAGGCCAACGGGCTGCGCCTGCCCCTGCTCACCGTTTTCGCTCTGGCGCCTGCCTTCCCGGATGCGGGGCGTGCCGCCTACCGCTTCCTGCTGCAGGGGCTGGCGGAGGTGGCGCCCGATCTCGGCGCCCGGGGCATCGGCTTTGTGGTCCGCCGGGGCAATCCGGCGGACGTCGTTGCCCCTCTGGCCGCCGACGCGGCCCTGCTGGTCACCGACCGGGGGTACCTCCGCCTGCAACGCGTCTGGCGGCGGGAAGTGGCCCGAGTGGTCTCCTGCCCGGTCGTCGAGGTCGAGTCCGACGTTGTGGTCCCGGTCGCTGCCGCCTGTCCGAAGGAAGCCTATTCGGCGGCTGTGCTCCGGCCGCGCATTCGGCGCGTTCTGCCGCGTTTCCTGGTGCCGTTGCCCGTGGGGGATCCCGCCGTGCCCTGGGCAGGCCCCCTGCCGGCCGGGGAGGACATCCGGGGGACACAGCGGTTGCTGGACTCCCTCGATCTCTCGGGTTCCTGGCCCCGGCACGCCCCGCCGGGCGGGGCCCGGGCGGCCCTGGCGCATCTGGGGGCCTTCCTCCGGGATCGCCTGCGGGAGTACGGGAGCGGGCGGAACGAGGTGGGGACGGACGTGACGTCGCACCTCAGCCCCTACCTCCATTTCGGCCAGATTGCGGCTCTGGAGATTGCCCTGGCCGTCCGCGACGCGCCGGCAGCGCCCGAGGCCGGGGAAGCATTCCTCGAGGAGTTGATCGTGCGCCGCGAGCTTGCCGCCAACTTCGTCCATTTCCATTCCGGCTACGACACCTACGAGTCCCTGCCCGAGTGGTCGCGCCGGACCCTCGAAGCCCATCGCCGCGACCCGAGGCCCTATCTCTACAGCCCCGAGCGCCTCGCCGGCGCCGACACCCACGATCCGTGGTGGAACGCGGCCCAGACCGAATTGCTGCGGACGGGCCGCATGCATCCCTACATGCGCATGTACTGGGGCAAGAAGGTCCTCGAATGGTCGCCCACACCCGAGGACGCCTACCACACCGCCCTCGATCTCAACAATCGTTTCGAGCTGGACGGCAGGGACGCCAACGGCTTTGCCGGCGTGGCCTGGTGCTTCGGCAAGCACGATCGCCCGTGGCAGGGGCGGCCCGTCTTTGGCACCGTCCGCACCATGACCGACCGCGGCCTGGAGCGCAAGTTCGACATGCCGGCCTATGCGCGCCGTATCGACGCTCTGGCGTGACCCTCCCCTCCCCTGCCTGCGGAACCCCTCCCGCCTGCCGCTGTCCTATGCTGCACGTGACCTGGCAGGGGGGTGAGGCGAGTGTTCCCGGGGCGCCTGGGGATCCGCGGGTGGAGGTAGGCGCAGGCAGTATGGGAACGGTCCCGGCGGCGCGAGCCGGTCGTGGGCCGTCCGTCCAAGGGGTCAAGGAGTGTGGGTCGATGCAGGATTGCAGGCGCAGGAATCGCCTTGCGGATTCCGCCAGTCCCTACCTGCTGCAGCATGCGGGCAACCCGGTGGACTGGTTCCCCTGGGGTGTGGAGGCATTTACCAAGGCGCGCCTCGAAGACAAGCCGATCTTCCTGTCGGTGGGATACTCCGCCTGCCACTGGTGTCACGTCATGGAGCGGGAGTCCTTCGAGTCTCCGGCCATCGCGGCGCTGCTCAATGCGCACTTTGTGGCGGTGAAGGTGGACCGCGAGGAGCATCCCGACGTGGACCGGCTCTACATGGAAGCGGTGCAGGTGATGACGGGATCGGGGGGATGGCCGATGAGCATCTTCCTCACCCCTGCCCGCGAACCGTTCTACGCGGGGACCTACTTCCCGCCGCAGGATCGCTACGCTCAGCCCGGCTTCGGACGCGTGCTCACCGAGCTGGCTCGGCTCTGGCGGGAAGACCGGAACCGGCTGCTGCGGCAGGCAAGGAACGTCGTCGAGCGCCTGGCACGACCCCTCTTCCCGGCCCACAACGGGGAAAAACCGGAGACGGATGAACTCCAGCGTGCGGCGGCGGCGCGTTTGCAGGCCGATTTCGACCCGCGCAACGGGGGGTTCGGATCGGCCCCGAAGTTTCCCCCCGCCATCGCCCTGCGCTACATCCTGAGGCGGTGCGCGGAGAGCGACGCGCCGGTCCTGCGGGCCATTCTCGAGCGCACCCTGGACGCCATGGGGCGGGGTGGCATCTTCGACCACGTGGGGGGCGGTTTCCACCGCTACAGCGTCGATGAGAGCTGGCTCGTGCCGCACTTCGAGAAGATGCTCTACGACAATGCCCAGCTGGCGGAAGTCTACGCCCTGGCCTACCGGATCGGCGGCCACGAGGCCCATGCCCGGACCGCGCGACGCAGTCTCGATTTCCTGCTCCGGGACATGCGCGCTGCCGAGGGCGCCTTCCATGCCTCCCTCGACGCCGACAGCGAGGGCCGGGAGGGACGCTTCTACCTCTGGTCCATGGACGAGTTGCGCGCCGCACTGGGAGCGGAGGATGCCGCCCGGTTCGCGACCGCATTCGGCTGCTCCGCCCGGGGGCACATCGAGGGCCGCAACGTCCTGCACAGACCCCTCCCCCGGCCGGATGACGAGACGGCTCCCGACCCCGGCCATGACCCTGCCGACGACGAACTCGATGCCTGGCTCAGCCGCCTCGACGAGGTGCGCGCCGAGCGTGTGCCCCCGGCCCGGGACGACAAGGTCCTCACCAGCTGGAACGCCCTGGCCGTGAGCGCCTTTGCCGCCGCCGCGGTGGCCCTCGACGAGCCACGCTACCTGGCGGCGGCCAACGAGGCGGCCGCGTTCCTGCTGCACACCATGCGGCGGGCCGATGGGGGCCTGCTGCACACCTGGCGCGCCGGGACGCCGGGACCCCCGGCCAACCTCGACGACTATGCCTACCTCCTGCGGGCCCTGCTGGACCTCTTCCGCGCCAACGGAGACGCCGCCGCGATCGATGCGGCCGAAGACCTCGCCAGGGACATGGTGCGCCGATTCGGGGATCCCGCAACCGGGACGCTGTACTACACCGAGGCGGGCCGTGACGACCTCCTTGCCCGCTGCGAATGCGCCATGGACGAAACACTCCCCGCCGCTGCGGCCACGGCCGCCGAGGCCCTCTATCTCCTCGGCCGGATCACCGATGACGAGCCCCTGCGACGGATCGCCGAGGCGGCCATCCTGCCATACCTGGCCCCGGCTCGGCGTTACCCGATGGCCTTTCTCTCGATCGTGAGCGCGGCGGACGCCATGGCGGCGGAGCCGGAGGAAGTGGTGGTGGCGGGACCCCTGGATTCCCCCGTGACCCGGGAGCTGATCCGCAGCGCCCGGGCTCCGTACCGCCCGAACCTGCTCGTGTTCCACTGGGACCCGGACCTCGAAGGCTCGGCGGCCCTGTCGCGGCGCATTCCCCTGCTGTCCGGCAAGGGGGTGTCGGCCGGGCAACCCACGGCATATTACTGTCGCGGCTTCCGCTGTCTGGCGCCCGTCGTCACGCCGGAGGCTCTGCGTCAACTCCTCAGGAAGGGCAAGGACGGATGAGCACGAGATCCCGAGTCCAATGTCTGCTGTGCGCCGTTGCCTGGGCCATGGGAGGGGCTGTTCTGGCCCAGGACCCGTTCGGACTCTCGGCAACGGTGGCAACCGACGACTCGACCCTTCTGCGCCTGGCCTGGACCGTGCCCCCGAGGCACATCCTGTACGCGCACATGCTCGAAGTCGAGGCCGTCTCCCCGGAAGACCTGCGCCTGACCCCTCTCGACCACCCGGCGCCGAAGCACAAGTTCGACGATCTCCTCGGTGAAGACGTGAGCTACTACGACCGGGACACGGTCCTCGCATACCGCCTGGAACGTCTCCCGCAACAGGCCTGGACCGTGGCGGTCCACTACCAGGGCTGCGACGACACAACCTGCTTCCTGCCCCAGACGAGGCAGTTCACCTTCCCCGGGGCCACGGCCGCAACACCCCCATCGGCGGACGTAACGTCCCCCTCCCCCGCCGCCGCGGAAACCGACATGTCCCGGGAGGAAGACTGGCGCCAACTCGTGTCCCGCTTCACGGTGCAGGGCACTGGCACGGGGTACATGGACAGTCCCGACTTCCTGGCCTTTCTGGAACAGAGCACAACGGGGACTCCGGTTGGAGAGAACCTCCTCGAACGCACCTTCCGGCGCTACGGCATCCTCGTCGCCCTGCTGCTGGTGATCCCCCTGGGGCTGCTGCTGAATCTGACGCCCTGCGTTCTGCCCATGATCCCGATCAACCTGGCGATCATCGGCGCCGGACGCGGGGCCCGCTCCCGGCGGTCCGGTTTCCTGCGCGGGTTGGCCTACGGCGCCGGCATGGCCCTGGTGTACGGGGTATTGGGGGCGATCGTGGTGTTGACGGGCTCGCAGTTCGGGGCCCTGAACGCGAGTCCCTGGTTCAACCTGGCCATTGCGCTGGTCTTCGTGGTTCTCGGGCTGGCCATGTTCGACGTGTTTCTGATCGACCTGAGCCGGTTTCAGAAGGGCGGCGTCACGGTGGAAGACGGCGGCCGGGCGCCCTGGATCACGGCCTTCGTGCTGGGGGGCACCGCCGCGCTGCTCGCGGGGGCCTGCGTGGCGCCGGTGCTCATCTGGGTCCTCGTCCTGGCCGCGAATCTCTATGCCAAGGGGAATCCATCCGGACTGCTGCTGCCGTTGATGCTCGGGGTCGGGATGGCCTTGCCGTGGCCCCTGGCGGGGGCCGGAATGGCTGCCGTGCCCCGCCCCGGGAACTGGATGAACCGCGTGAAACAGGGCTTCGGCATCCTCATCTTTCTGTTCGCCGCCTACTATGCCGTTCTCGGGGTCCGACTCCTCGGCCTGCGCAGCCCGGCGCAGGACCAACAGGCGGGACTCGCTGCCGCGGATCCCGGCTGGACCGCCGACATCCGGGCCGGCCTCCGGGAAGGACTCGACCAGGGCAAACCGGTCTTCCTGGATTTCTGGGCCCTGACCTGCAAGAGCTGCCTGAAGATGAAGAAGACGACCTTCCGCGACCCCGACGTCATCGCGGCCCTCGATGGCCATGTGAAGGTGGCCTTCCAGACGGACAACCTGAAGGACCCCCTGGTCAAGGGCATCCTCGACCACTTCGGTGTGCTCGGATTGCCCACCTACATCGTGCTCCAGCCTACGTACTCGCGGCCGGAAACACGATGACGTGGGTGGGAGCGCCTGCGGAGGCAGCATGCACCCGGGTCAAGGGGACAGACCCCTTCGGGTTTTCCGCCTTGCCCCCGGTGGGATCCGGCATCCACGTCCGCCTCGGGCAACGTCATCGTGTTTCCGCTCGCGAGTACGAAGGAAACCGCGAGTCCCTGAATCGAAGCGGGTGTCCCCGGGAGGAACGCACCCCCGCCAACACTGCGTTCGACGCGCCGACGATGCGGGGGGGCGGGTCGTGCGCCATCCCGGCAGTCAGTACTGGAAGCTCATCAGCACGAGCAACATCAGGAGAAAGGCCGCGGCCCCCAAAACGACAGTTCCCAGGACAAGGATCGGCGAGACGCGAGTGCCGCTGCCGGACGTCGACGGCCGGCGCAATGCGGCGATCCAGAGGCAGGTGGCAGAAGTCCCCAAGGCAAGGGCAACAGCCAGAAGCATCCCTCGCATCCTGACCCGGTTCTCCCAGCCATGCACTCTACCGGTCTGCACCTCGATCCAGAATTGCAGTGCATTGAGGAGGACGTACGCGCCGGCCGCGGCGGCGATGGTCCAGGCATACGCCCGTTTGCCCGGCCCGGGTGGGAGGGAGTCCCGCGCGCCTGAAGTTGCCATGGTCTGCCGCTCCCCTTCGTTGCTGTCGATTCGCCGGGTCCGTCGGATCTCTTTCTGGCTCCTGCGCGATCTCCCATCGTCGCCACGTCGACCACGGTCCCGGGGCCGTTGCGGCCACGTTCGGCGCTGTCTCAGAGGGGTGCACCCAGGGCTTCCACATCCCGCCGCAGCCGCGCCAGGTCCGCGGCGCTCAGGATCAGGTCTCCCGCGGCGGCATTCTCCACGGCGTGGCGCGCCTTGCGGGCGCCACAGAGGGCGAAGGTGAGCCCCGGTTGCTGGAGGGTCCAGGCGATGGCGAGCTGGCCCAGCGTGCAACCATGGGCGTCCGTGAGGTCCTTCCACCCCGCGAGCAGATCCAGCACGCGCCTGCGGTTGGCGGGGCGGAACCAGGGCCCCATGGAACGAATCTCCTGCTCCCCGAAGGAGCGCTCCATGCCGATGGCCCCGGTGAGCAGGCCCTGTTCGAGGGGGGAATACGCCAGCACGCTGATCCCGTGTGCCCGGCAATAGGGCAGGATGTCCTCCTCGATGGCACGGTTGAGCATGCTGTAGCGGGGCTGCAGGCTGTCGAGCGCACCGGCCGCCCGGTATTCGTCCATCTGCGACGGGCTGGCGTTCGAGACCCCGATGGCCCGGATTTTGCCCTGTGCCTTGAGATCCAAGAGACACGCCATGGTGTCGGCAATGGGTGTGGCGTCCGGGGGAACCGCCTGCCAGTGCGTCTGGTACAGGTCGATGGTCTCGGTGCCGAGTCTGCGGAGGCTCCGCTCCACCTCGATCCGGATCGTCTCGGGCCGCAGGCAGCGCCGCACGGTACGACCCTCCATCT
>JAFGRS010000223.1 GCA_016935045.1 Lentisphaeria bacterium
GAGCGCGAGCGTACCGCGAGCTGCCCGGTCCTGGAGCGCGAGCGTACCGCGAGCTGCCCGGTCCTGGAGCGCGAGCGTACCGCGAGCCCTCCGGCGCAGACTGAGGCATTTCCCGGTGGCATTCCTCCCGCACTTGAGGCGATGCGGGGCACGGCGTACAGTATTCGCCAGTTGCCCGGGGCGCGGGTTGCGGTCCGCGGGGCCCGGTTCAGCCATCGGGCAGCCCCCCGAAGAATGGACATGGCACGGCGCAGGCACCACGGACACGGAGGAGATCACGTATGGAGCGCAGGAGGTTCCTCAAGCTCTCGACTTCGGTCGCGGCCGCCGCCCTGGCGGGACCCGTGCCGCACCTCCCCGCGCAGGAGAAGCGCAAGCCGTTGGGCGTGATCCTCTACACCCTTCGGGACGCCATGAAGGCGGATTTCGAGGGGACGCTGACCCGGGTCGCGGGGATCGGCTATCCCGCGGTCGAGTTCGCCGGCTACTACGGGCGTTCGGCGGCGGATATCCGCGCGCTGCTGGACCGGCTGGAACTGCAGTGCTGTGGGGCCCACGAAGGGATCGGCGGATTGGAAAGCGATGCGGCGGCCCGTTGCGCCTTCGTGCAGGCCCTCGGCGGGCGCCATCTCACCGTCCCATCCCTGCCGGGCGACGTCCGCAAGCAGGGCCATGACGGCTACAGGGCTTTCGGCGAGCGGCTCTCGAAGGCCGGCGAGAAGGTCGCCGCGGAGGGCTGTGTTCTGGCCTACCACAACCATGCCTTCGAGTTCCAGATGGTGGACGGCACGTCGCTCTACGAGTCCATGCTCGAAACCGCCGACCCGCGCTTCGTCAAACTGCAGCTCGATGTCTACTGGGCCTTCAGCGCCGGACTCGATCCGGCGGCCTTCATCCGCAAGGTCGGGAAACGCTTCGCGACGCTGCACATGAAGGACATGCCCGAGAACGGCAAGGGGTTCGCACCCGTAGGTACGGGGAAGCTCGACACGGCGGGCATCGTGGCAGCCGGCAGGGAGGTGGGGGTCGAGTGGTACATCGTCGAGCAGGACCGTTGCGAGGGGTCCCCCTTCGACGCCGTTGCCACCAGCTTCGCCAACCTCCAGGCCCTGCTCTGATCCGCCTGGCAACGCCGGCATGGAACACCCCGAGGCACTTGTCAAGGGCACAGGTCAGTCCACTGGTACCCCTCAGTGGAAACAGGAAAGACCCGGGAATCGGCTCAGCAGGAGCTTCGCCCTCCAGGGGAACGGCTCAGCAGGCGCTTCGCCCTCCACCGCGGAGGCATGCGCGGCAGGGCGCCGCGTCCTCCCTCTCACGGGGACGGCAGTTCCAGCCAGCCCGCCTGGTCCACCTGCCAGGTGGCATGGTGGGTCCCCTGCCACAGGACCCAGAGCGCCTGGGCGGTCTTGCGCACGGAGAGGTTGAACGGCAGTCGCCGGACGCCGGACGCCTCCACGCCGAGGGAGGAGAGCGGAATACTCCACTCCGCCACCCAGCGGCCCGGCCCGGGCTCCCCGGCCGCGAAAGCGACGCCGGTGGCGGCCCGGGCGGCCTGTTCGGCACTGGCGCCGGCTTCCTGACTGCTCTCGAAGGCGCCGCAGGGATAGCCCCGGAGGACGAGGATCGGGCCGTCGCCCCGGGCCGTGGGAACGCGGAAGGCGAGTTCCACGGCATCGTTGGCCCCCCAGCGGGCCTCGCGCTTCAGCGGCACGGTCGGGTCGACGGCGTTGTCCAGGGCCACAAAGAGGTGTGTGCCGTCGGTCATCACCCAGGCTGTGCTCCGCGGCTCGACGGCATCGTTTTCGAGTCCCCGGGCGACGATCACCGCCCGGGAGGGGTCCAGCCCTCCCCACTCGTCGGGTTCGAGGACCCCGTCCACGCGGGGCGCACGGACCTGCAGGAGCGCACGCAGGCAGGGACGCGTCGCTGCGGCCAGCGCCGCGACGGCCTCGATCTTCTCCCCGGGCCGCCCCCGGGGCCGGATCTCGTGCAGGACGGGCCAGGATGCCCGCGTCTCGTCATCCAGCAGGCCGATGCGCGCCGTGGGGATGGCCGCGAAGCCGCCGGCCAGGGCGGGATGATCGGGTCGGAGCTGGAAGGTCTCGCCGAGGAACTGCCGACCGCTGTGGACCTGGTTGTCGCGGAATACGGTCCGCTCCCGGGCCGCCTTGTCCACTTCGTCCCAGCGGCCGCCCCAGCAGATGTTGCCGCTGACCAGGTTCCCTTTGGGATGCGCGGGTTCGTCCTCGAGGATGCCGACCAGCTCCGGGTACTTCGAGCGCCAGGGCTCTTCCCGGTAGGGCACGGCGTCGAGGTTGCGATGCATCACCGCGCCGGGCTGGACCGCGGGAGCAGCCCAGCCAAGGGCCCGGGCATCGATATGGAGAGCCGGCCGGCAGTCGACGAAGAGGTTGTTGACGATGGCGTTGTCCCGCCCGCCGCCGATAAAGGCGGCCCGGGTGACGTCGCAGAACAGGTTGCCCTCGATGCGGACGCTCGAGAACATGTCGTCCAGGTAGATGCCGACGCAGCCCCTGCCCTCGAAGCCGCTGATGTGATGCAGATAGTTGTGGCGGATGACGTGGCCCCGCATGGTCCAGTCCCGTCCGGCGTAGATGGCGCCGGCGTCGTTGCTCTCGTGGCAGACGCTGTGGATCTCGTTGTACTCGATGCGATGATCGTTGCCGCTGAAGAGGATGGCAATGTGGGGGGCGTCGTGGATCAGGTTGTGGGCCACGCGGATGCCCACCCCCGTGATGCTGATGCCGGGCTTGAGGATGCGGTTCCAGCGCGCGTAATGGTGGATGTGGTTGTTGCTCGCTTCGAGCCCGATGCCGGTCAGTGTCCGGCGGTCTCCCCCGGAGAGGGAAATCCCACCCTGCCCCATCTCGTGGATGTCGCAGCCGACCACCCGGCCGTTGATGGTGCCGGACATGGAGACCGCCCAGCCGCCGCCGTTGCGGAAGGTGCAGCCCTGGAAGACGACGTCGCGCCCTTCGCGCACGCCGGCGGCGGTGGCGCGGCTGTTTTCGAAGATCAGCCGGTGGAAGCTCACGAAGGAGGTTCTGTGCAGGCGCACGAGCCCCTGGCTCTGCAGCAGCACGGCACGGCCGGCGTCGATGGGGTCGGGGGGCCAGAAGGTGAGCAGCCCCCGGTCGCGGTCGAGGCAGTACTCTCCCGGCCGGTCGATTTCCGCGATGGCGTTGAAGGCGTAGTACCACATCCCCTTGCGGTAGCCGTAGGCATGCTGGGGGTCCGCCAGGGTGACCACACGCTTCTCCAGGTCGATGGCCGCCACCTGCTGGCGCTGGTCCGCCCAGTCCCAGAACCACCACCCGTGCAGCCAAAGCTCCGGCTCGCCCACCCAGCGCTCGAGGCGATCGTAGGGGCAGACGAACACGCCCAGGTTGTCCCCCTTGGTGCCGCGAACGTCGCGGGGTTTGCCCCCCTTCAGTTCGCCGACCTTGAGGAAACCCTCGTTGGGCCAGCGGGACATGGTCATGGGCCGGTCGTTGAAGAACAACTCCGCGAACTCGGGTTCCGGGCCGCTGTAACCGAAGCCTCCGCCGGGGAATCCGACCTGGGTGATGCCCATTGCCTTCAGGTCCGCCACCAGGACCTTGTGCCGCGCCGCCGGGTCCAGCCGGTCACGCACGGTCTGCTCGTCGGGCAAACGCCAGTCGGTCAGCTCGACGCCCCCCGAGAGGCGCACCTCGGCCCCGGGAGCCGCCCGCCACAGGACGGGGGACTCCGCCGAACCGGAATCCTCCTCGCTGAACTCGAGCGGCGCGGCCATGGCATAGAGCCCCGCCGCCAGCTCCACGGCAACGCCCCCCCGCGGCAGCCCTCCCTCACGGCGCAGCCGACGCAGGTGGTCGCGTGCCTCCTGCAGGCGGGTGAAGGGGGCCCGCGGCGTGCCGTCGCCTCCCGCCGCCGCGCCGGGGGCAACGTGCAGAACCGTTTCCTGGGCGACACCGGCGACGGCCGCCAACACGGCGGCAAGGACGGTTGGGATTCGTACTGTCATCGCCAAGCCCCCTCTGCACTCCGGCCGGCGGGAGTCCACCGTGCGTGGCGGCGGGTCCTCGGTCGGCTGGCGCAGCGACCGGGGCCCGCCGTTTTCGACGCTGCGTAACCTGTCCGCCAGCGTGGGCGGCCGGCACCCGCCGGTCCCGACGCTGCATCCCGCATCCGTCGCCGAGGCGTCAGCAACGTCCCATGCGTTTCAGAGCCGCAAGGCTGCGGGCGCAGACATCGAACCCCAGCCCGTCGGGTCCGCCTTCTTCGACGACGTACCACTCCACCGGCTGGGCCGTGTCGCAGAGCCGGAAGATCTCCGGCCAGTCGGCACTGCCCTCGCCGATCACGCCACCCGGCTTGCCGTAGTCCTTGAGGTGCACCGAACGGGCGCGGCCGGGGAACGTCTTCAGGACGCGGACGGGATCCCCCCCGCCGCCGGCGCAGTTGCCCACGTCGAGCTGCATGATGACCTCGGGCGCGGTGCGGCGGAAGAGGTGGTACCAGGCCTGTTCGCCCTCGACCTCGGTGAAGTCGAAGCCGTGGGCATGGTAACCGCAGGCCAGTCCGAGGGGTGCGAGGATAGCGGCGGAGCGGTTCAGGATCCCGGCGAGTTCCTCGATGCCGGCCATGCTGCTCATGCGCTGTTTGTCGGCGGCAACGATCAGAAAGCGGTTGCCGAGGATCTGGTTCAGTTCGATGCTGCGGGCGAGGTTGTCGCCCAGCAGCGCGCCGGGGGCCATGTGGATGCCGCAGCAGGGGAGGCCACAGTCATCCAGGAGCTTGCGCAGGTCCGCCGCGGACCATCCCATCCAGGCGACGGCATCTCCCGCGTAACCCCACGGTTCCACCCCGCGGTAGCCCATGTCCGCCACCGCCCGAAGGGTCTCCGGAATGCCCTTCTTGCACTCCCCGCGCACGGAAAACAACTGCAATCCGATGGGAATCTGCGCCATGGTCTCGTCCTCCTGCTACAATTCCGCTCCCGGGGGCGGCAGACGGGGAACTCCCGTTGCGTCCCGGTCCAAAGCCCTGCGACTGCTTCTCATTCGTGTGGATTCGTGTCCATTCGTGGTTCTCCCGTGCATAGTCCCGGTGAGGGGAGGGAGATCCGGATCGGCGCCCTACGCCCACACCTTTTCGGGGGTGTAGGGATCGATGGCGGTGCTGACCGACTTCTCCCGGATCTCCGCGGCGGGGACTTCGCGCCCAAGCCGGCTGGACATGTAGATGCCCTCGCTGATCAGGGCCGTATTGAGGGCGAACTCCGCCGTGGGCAGCAGGGGCACCTTGCCCAGCAGCGCGCCGATCCAATGCTGCTGGGAGGAGTCGTACCACACCGTCTCGGGGAAACACGAGTGCCAGCGGGTGTTCGAGCCTCCCAGGTCGAAGGTCGAACTCATGGGCATGTCGGCCAGGCTCGAGAAGAAGGCCAGCGGGTTGAGCTTGATGCCGCCCCTGCTGCCGAGGACCTTGCTGGATTCCTGCCCGTCATGGTGGACAGCCCAGGTCTCCTCGATGTCGAAGGAAATGCCCCCCGCCAGGCGTACCCAGCCCAGCCCCATCTCCTCGACGCTGTAGTTGCTGAAGGCGCGCCGGTCTTCGTACATGTCCAGTTCCTGGTGCGTCGCCCCGGTGACGCTCAGCACCTCGGGGTTGCCGACCAGAAAGAGGATGTTGGCGATGTGATAGATGCCCATGTCGAACAGCGCGCCGCCGGCGCAGATCCCGCGGTCGACGAAGTTGGCCGTGCCGTACCCGTCCACGAAGGGCCGGCCGCGGCGCCGGTAGCCGAAGGAACGCGCGTAGTAGATCCGCCCGAGGTGTCCCTCGTCGACGATCCGTTTCGCGGCCCGGCTCTCCTGCGAAAACACGGTGCCCATTTGGATGCTGAGCCTCCGGCCGTGCTTCCGGGCCGCCTGGAACATGCTCTCCGCGTCCCGGTAGGTGCCCGCCATGGGCTTCTCGCAGTAGACATTCTTGCCGGCCGCGAGGGCCGCCATGGCGATGGGCGCATGCTTGTTGTTGTGCACGCAGACGTCCACCGCATCGATGTCCTCACGCGCCAGGAGATCCTGGAAGTCCTCGTACCCGTCCGCAATGCCGAAACGCTCCTTGGCCGTCGCGATCTTGGCGGGAAAGAGATCCGACACCGCAACCACCCGAGCCTGCGGGATGTCCCGGTACTTGTTCAGGTGGGACGTCCCGATCTGACCGGCCCCAATGACACCGACGCGAATGCACTCGCTCATGATGCTCCTGCCTCCTGCAACCGTGCCGGACACAGGGGTCCGGATATGCCGAGCCGCAACCCCCACACTATAGCCCCCCTCGGCCCGCGCGGCACCCGGACTGGTCCCGCCGGGCGCATGTCAGCTCCGTAGGTCCCTCTCCCCAGACCCGTACGAGGCGCAATGCGCTACCCTCGTAGAAGGCTGTTCCAA
>JAFGRS010000224.1 GCA_016935045.1 Lentisphaeria bacterium
GCATCGCGGCACTGGTGACCGACCTCGAACGTGCCGACGCCCTGGGCTGCGCGGGGCGGCCGGGGCCGACTACCGGCCGCCGGGCTCGTAGACCCAGATCACGTCCCCGGCGCGTACCACATGGCCCTCGGGCAGGCGGTGATAGGCTGCCGGAATGTGGGATTCGGTCCAGACGGCTGCCTCGCCTCCCAGGGCCTCCACGGTCATGTCCGAGCCGGGGCTGACGAGGTTCCACCCCGGCGCCAGGGTCCCGAGTCCGGAACCGGGGACCCCCCGCAGCAGCAGGGAACCGCCGCGGTCGGCGAAGACGCGATAGGCTGCTCCGTAGGCGGGCCGGCTGTCGCCCACCAGGGCCGTGAGCCCTCCCGCGCAGCCATGGAAGGCGCCGCGGACGAGGGCGCCGTCGGGCCGAGCCGCCGCCTCGGCAGCCACGGTCTCCACCGTGTCGAGCGGATGGACCGGGACGCCGAACGTGTTCCATCCCCGGCGCAGCGGGATGACGGCCGTCACCCCGAGGATCGTCTCGTCCGTGGCGGGGTCTCCGGGGTTGCCGGCGGCATCCCGCAGAATCACGGTCGCGGTCAGCACCCCGAAACCGAGGGCAGAGATGTCGATGCCGTCGACGTCCTGTGCAGGCGCGAGGACATCCGCTTCCCCCGCGACGGAACCGCCGGCCTCATCCCGGATCTCGTAGAGACAGCGAGAGCCGGCCTCGGCCCCGGAGAAGGACAGGGCCAGCAACACCGACTCGCCGCGGTCATGGAAGGCCGCCGGAAAGCCGACCGTGTACCCCGCCGGCGCCGCCGTGTCCTTGGTGAAGGTCACCGTCTCCTCGGTCCCATTGCCGACCGCATCGTCGCCGCGCAGGTAGAGCGTGACCTCGCCGTCGGGCAGGTCCAGGAACGTGGGGATTTCGGACAGCAGCGTCGTCCCGGGCGCCACGGGGACCCACGACAGGGCGTCCAGCGAGGCAAGGAAGGAGACCGTCTCACTCGCCGTTGCGTTCACGGGCCAGGCGCCGTTGGCCTCGGCGCCCGCCGCAGGCGAGAGGATGGTGAGGGTGGGGATCACGGTGTCCTTGACGATCGGGTCGCTGAGAGCGGGCAGGCCGGCGTTGCCCAGCGCGTCCCGGGCCGTCAGGGAGAGCCGGCAGATCCCGTCCGCCAGTGGCGCCAGGTCGATCCCGGCGGCCGCGAACGCACCCGTTTCGGCGGCCGGAACCGTTCCCGTCAGGGGGGCGCTGGGGGGTATCGTATCGACCGCGTAGTCCACCATGGCGCCGGGTTCGGCGGCGCCGGCGAAGGAGAAGTCATGGACATTGGCCGCATTGACGGCGGTCAGGACCGCCCCGATCAGCGGCGGTTCGGGCGCGAGAGTGTCCTTGGGAATGGGCGCCGAGGCCTGCCAGCCGCTCGGATTGCCCACGGCATCTTCGACCCGGCAGGCCAGGGTGAGCATGCCGTCCGGGAGGGAGTCGACTGCCACGCCGGAAGCCGTGAAGGTCCCCTCCGCGCCCACCGCCAGGGCACCCTCGACGGGCGTGCCACCGGCGTCGGAGGTGACCCGGTAGCGCAGCAGGGCCTCCGCCTCGGCCGTGCCGGCAAAGGCGAAGGCGTCCGTGTTGCCTGCATGGATCGCTTCGACATGGCTGAGGATTGCGGGCAAGGCGGGCGGAACGACGTCCTTGCGCAGGGTCGCCGCGGCGTCCGACCCCTTGTTGCCCGCGGCATCGGTCAGCGATACGACCACCGTCACCATCCCGTCGCCGAGGGCGGAGGCGTTCAGGGGGCCGACATCGAAGGAGGGACCCGGAACGCTGCCGCTGCCGGTCAACGGGGCGCCACCTCCGCTGCTGGTCATCGTGTAGCGGTACACTGCCGCCGTCTCCGCGTCGGCGACGCTGAAGGACACCGCCAGGCGATTCGAGAGGTTGATGCCGGCCTGGTGGAAGGCGACCGTGTATCCGGTCGGCGGCACCGTGTCCTTCGGCGCCGTGGCCATGGCCGTGGGGCCCGTGTTCCCGGCGGCGTCGCGCAGGAAGACCTCGAGGTGCAGGACGCCATCCTCGAGCGAGGTCAGGTCCAACGGCGGGCTCTTCTGGCCGGCCTGGCCGACCGCGAACGTGCCGGAGATCTCCCCCCCGCCATCGTCGGCAACGGCGTACACACAGGTGGTCCCGCTCTCGGCTCCGGCGAGAGCGAAGACCACCGCTCCCTGGTTCCCCGCATGGACCCAGTCGGGCTCGAAGGCCACGGTGTACCCGGTCGGAGCGAGGGTATCCTTGACCGGCAGGACCGTGTGCCTGCCTTCGTTGCCCGCCGGGTCGATGTCCCGCAGGATCAGCGTGAAGGCGCCCTCCGCCAGGGCGTCGAAGCCGGGGAGCGCGCCCATGGTCGTTGTCCCGCTGACCGCGTCGCCCCAGGTAGTTCCGTCGCAGCTCACCTGGGGCGCATGCGGATCGCTGTCGGTGAAACTCAGCTCTGCCAGGGCGTTGACCCTCACGCCGTCCACGGGCGTGAGGATGAGCACCTGGGGCGCTGCCGTATCCTTGGGGATGTCGTCGCTCTGGGTCGGGTCGCTGCGGTTCCCCACCGCATCCCGCGCCCGCAGGATGAGCCTGTAGACGCCGTCGGCGAGGGCCCCGAGATCGAGACCGCCCGAGTCGAAGGCGCCCTCCGGCGCGACCGGGAGACTGCCGTTGAGCACCGGTTCGCCGCCCGGCGTCGCCAGCGTGTAGTCCACCGCCACGGAGTCCGGCGCGCTGCCGCTGAACGGGAACGCGGCCGCATTCGCCGCGTTCACAAACGCGGGGATGCTCGTGATGAGGGGCGGTTCGGGGACCGATGTGTCCTTGGCGATGGGCCCGAAGGTCCCCCACCCGCTCGGGTTTCCGGCCGCGTCCCGGGCCTGCAGGGCCAGGATGAGCGCGCCGTCCGGCAGGGAAGCGAGGTCGATCCCGATGGCCCCGAATGTCCCGTCGGCCGCGGCGGCGACAGTGCCGCTCAGCGTGGGTCCCGGGCCCTCGGGGGCGATTCGGTAGTCCACGTACACCATGGGGTCGGCCGTTCCCGTGAAGGCGAAGCTGCCCACGGTGGCGGCGTTGACCGGGTCGGTGTAGGAGTCCGCCGCCGGCGGGGCGGGGGGGACCACGTCCTTCGTGACCGTCCGGACCACGTTGGCGCCGGCATTGCCGAAGGGATCGGTCAGGGACACCAGGACGCTCAGCAGGCCATCGCCGAGCCCGGACACGTCCAGGGGCCCCAGTTTCTCCGTCGTCCCGGCCAGCGTTCCGGTTGCGGAGACCTGGGTCCCGCCGCCGCTGCTGCCCACGTACACCGCATAGGTCGCGCCGATTTCCCCGGCCGTCAGGGTCAGGGTCACGGCCGCCTGGTTGGCCGCGTTCACATACGCCTGGTCCACGGCAAAGGCATATCCTGCCGGGGCCTGCGTGTCCTTCTGGATCTGGGCCCCGGCCGGG
The DNA here is from genome assembly GCA_016935045.1 of Lentisphaeria bacterium. Lineage (GTDB taxonomy): Bacteria > Verrucomicrobiota > Lentisphaeria > Oligosphaerales > JAFGRS01 > JAFGRS01. The sequence goes on from JAFGRS010000224.1 coordinate 3,479, forward strand.
ACCCCCTCGTTGCCGGCACCATCCCGCAGCACGGCCGCGAGCCCGAGGGCGCCGTCGGGAAGCGCACCCAGGTCCAGGACCGGGCTCTGCTGGGTTGCGGCGGCAATGGAGAACGACCCGCTCAGCGTCGTTCGAGCCACGCCCGAGACGGTGTAGTGGCAGGTGGCCCCGACCTCGGCGCCGGACACCGTGAAGGTGATGGCGGCATGGTTGAGCCCGGAGACGAAGGCCTGGTCAAAGGCTGCCGCATAGCCGACCGGCGCCGTGGTGTCCTTCACCAGGGCGAGCGCATCCGTTCCCTCGTTGCCGGCGACGTCCCGATCCCGCAGACTCAGGGTGAAGGCGCCCTCCGCCAGCTCCGCAAAGCCCTGGACGGCGCCCAGCAACGTCGCGCCGCTCAGCGCGGGGACCCACGTCGAGCCGTCCGCGGAAACCTCCGGATCGTGCGGATCGTCGTCCGTGAACGCGATCGCCGCGAGGCCGTTGACACTCGCTCCGGCTGCGGGCGCCACAAAACCCACGGCCGGAGCGTGGGAGTCGATCTCGACGGCATACTCCGGCGACAGCGGGCCCTGGTTGCCGGCCGTGTCCGTCGCCCGCAGCGAAACGGCGTGGATGCCTTCGGCCAGCGGCGAAGCGGACGCGTCCAACGACCAGGCGCCGGCCCCGTCCGCGGCACAGGACCCCAGTACCTCGCCCGCCAGCAGGACCGTCACGGCGGCCAGGGCTTCGGCAGTGCCGCTGAACACCAGCGTCGTGTCGGCGGTGATGCGGTCTCCCACACTGCCGGTGTCCTCCGCGATCCCGGACAGCAGCGGGGCCGGGGGTGGTTGGGAGTCGTACTGGAAGCTGGACGACGCGGCCGGGCTCTGGGTGTTTCCGGCACCGTCGACGGCCCGGCTGTAGGCGGTGTAGGCGGCCCCGTGGTGGAGGTTGGCGCCGTCCAGGGGCATCTGCCAGGCGGCCCCCCCC
>JAFGRS010000225.1 GCA_016935045.1 Lentisphaeria bacterium
ACGGAATCGACAGGACCAGATGGTAGCGGATGGTCGAGCCGCATCACATCCACGCTGGCCATCACGCTGGGCAAGTACCTGACGTCTTCGGGTCACGGCCCTGGCGGAGGACGGGGCGGCGGCGGTGGGGAGGACCATTCTCTGGGGTCCGGAGGTCTCCGTGGACGGCCTGGAGTGGTTGAGCCAGGGGATGGGGTTGCAGGCGGACATGAGCGTCCGGGGGAGTGATTTCCGTGGTGTAGGGGTTGCGCTGGGGGGGTTGGCGTTGCGTCAGCCGCAGACGGAGCATTTCCAGTCGGAGTTGCCGGCGCCGATGGAGCTGTTCCTGCCGGCGGAGGTGGTGACGGGGCCGGATCAGCGGTTGGCTTCCGCGGGGCATCTGGTCGGCAGCGTGTCGCTGGATTTCGCGCCGGTGCGACGGACACGGCGTTTCGCCCTGGGCCTGGGGGAGGAGGGCAACAACCGCCAGAGTCTGTTCCTGAGCGCTGCCGTGGGTGCCGGGGACCCGTGGGCCTACTCCGCCTTCGCCTGGCACGAGTCCCTGGCCGGCGGAGACCACGGCCACAACCGAGGCGACCGGGCGGGGGGGGGACTGCACCTCCAGCGGCGCACGGGCACGGACAGCCTCGACGCGCTGGCGGCCTACCAGGAAAAGGCGTTCGGCGCCCGGGGCTTCTATGGCGCCTCCGCGTCGTGGCCCGCGTCCGAAAGGACGGAGGATGCTCTCCTGCTGTTCTCCTGGCGGCACGACCTGGCCGCGCCGGACACCTTCCTGCGCCTGGCAGCCGCCACACGCCGTTTCGGCGATGACTACGTTCTCGACGACCGTCTCCCGAGCCTGTACCGCAACCTGCACCGGACTCTGGTCAGTTCCGTCGCCGGCGACGGCCGCCTGGGCCTGGACGGACCCCTCTTCCTCAACTGGCGCCTGGCCGCGGAGGACGAACGCATCGCCAGCCACGGCGTCTACAACCAGGCTGCCACCGAAGGCCTCGGCAGACACGACCGGCAGCGTCTGAGCCTCATGCTCCTGCCGGAATGCACGTCGCCCCGATGGACCTTTATGGCCGGCGCCGATGCGGTCCTGCTGGATGCGGCCGCCGCCGAACTGCTCACCCTCGGCAGTGCCGAGTACCGTCCCCACCCCGGACACGCCCTGCGACTGGGGTACGCGGAAGCCGTGCGCCAGCCGTCCTTCACCGAACTCGACTACGAATCGCCCTCCAGCCTGGGAGATCGCGGGCTGGACAACGAGACTGCCGCGGAGATGGACATCGAGATGCGTTCGCGATGGTCGGGCACCGTCCGCACCCGGGTCGCGCTCTTCCGCCGGATCACCCGCAACACCGTCGACTGGGGCCGCCCCCGGGGCGGCGAACGCTGGCTTGCCGCGGATGTCGGCACCGTGATCACGGAAGGCTTCGAACTGACAGCGGAAACCGACCTCCCGCACCACTGGACCATTGCCGCATTCTACCGGCACCTGGCCAGGGATGGCCGAAGTCCCCATGCGTCCCGATACGTCTTCGACTTCCAGCAACACCGGGCCGGCCTGGAGTTGGCCTGGCAACCCCGGTCCGGATGGGCCCTGCGCCTGCACGCTGCTCCCTACCGCTTCGCCCGCAACCCCGCCCGCGGCGGTGGTCGCGGGGGTGTCGACAGCTCCCTGAACCTCACCATCCCCCTGCCCGTCACGCATCGTGCCCCGGGCGGCGCCCTGCTCAGGATCCGGGCCACGAACCTCCTCGACGAAGGGACGCAGGTGTTCCCCGGTCAGAAGCGGGCCGGACGCCACGTCATGGCCGAACTGATCCTCAACTGGTGAGCGGCCACAGGGCATCCGGGCCCGGTGCTCACGGCGGACCCCGGGAGGAAGGCATACGAGCCCCGGGGACATCCATGCATCACCGCTGCAATGCCGGGTCGTTCTACGGGATCGCGCCTGTCGGCCCGGAGGACGACGCCCTCCGTCCAGGGGAACGCTGGACAAATGCAGGGGAGAAGCAATAGTGTTCTCGATTCCGACAACCATCCGTCGGGACGTCCGCACGGCGCCGGTCGGGTTGGTGCCGGGCCGTGATGGCAATGCCACGAGAGAGGAACCTACGATGGCCAAGCCGATTGCTCTGCAGCTCTACACCCTGCGGGAAGCCGCCAAGACGGATTTCGCCGGCCTGCTGCGCAAGGTGGCCGCCCTCGGCTACAAGGGCGTGGAACCGGCGGGATTCCACGACCTGACCCCGGCGGAGTTCCGTCGCGTGGTCGAAGACCTCGGCATGACGGTCTGCTCGAGTCACGGCCCCTGGGCCAAGCCGGACAATCTCAACGAAGTCGTCGACACGGCGGCAATCCTCGGCATCGACCTCGTGGGAACCGGCTTCGGCCCGCAGGACTTCGCCGCCGTGGACCGCATCCGCCGGACGGCCGAATCCGTCGCCGCCATGGCGGAGACCCTGCACCGGGCGGGACTCACCCTCTTCATCCACAACCACTACTGGGAGTTCGCGCAGGTCGAGGGGCGGCTGGCCTACGACTGGTTCCTCGAATCCTGCGGACCCCACCTGACCTTCGAGATCGACGCCTACTGGACGTCCAACCACGGCGCCAACGACCCCGCCGCCATGGTCGCCAAGTTCGCGGATCGCCTGCCACTGCTGCACATCAAGGATGGCCCCCTCGAACGGGACAAGGCCATGTCGGCGCTGGGTACGGGCAAGATGGACATCCCCGCGGTGCTCCGGGCCTGCAACGAAAACGTCCTGCGCTGGGTCATCGTCGAGCTGGATCGCTGCGACACGGACATGTTCCAGGCCGTCGCGGACAGCTATACGTACATGACCGCAAACGGCTTCGCCCTGGGCAACCGCTGAGCCGCCCGCGGCGCCTCGGCGGCGTTGAGGGAGGGTCCGCGCGCGGCCGGTCGCGCGCCACAGCCTCCGTGGATGCCGATCGTGAGTACGTAGGAATCGTCGCTTACTGATCGTTTCGGAATGTTCTGTACTCGCGCCTGTGTGCCCGCAGGGACGCGGGCGCTCCAGACCATTGTGAGACGATCCGTAACCACCTGGAGTGCGGACGTCCTCGCGCGCAACGTGGCGGCGTCTGGACTCGTTCGAGATGATTGGGGGATCGTCCCATATCTGCCTGGACCGCCCGCGGCCTCGCGGGCACAGATTCGTGAGTCCAGGCAATCCTGAGGCGATGAACAAAGGTCAAGGAAACCCGGGGATCATTCCCTGTTGCCGGGACTCGGCGCCGCGTTGACGGCGGGCAGCCGGCGCGCCAGCTCCTCCTTGACCCCCGCCCAGGCCGGATCCGAAGCCAGGTTGGTCCACTCGAGGTCATCCGCGTCGTGGTCGTACAGCTCTTCCGAACCGTCCGCATAGCGGATGTACCGCCACCGTGACGTGCGGAGGGAATGGTTGTTGTGTCCGTGCGTCGTCAGTGCCGGTCTCTCGCGGGGCGCGTCCGGGTCCCGCAACTGGGCCACCAGGGAGGTCCCTTCGAGGGCCTCACGGGGCGGCAGGCCGCAGAGTTCGATCAGGGTCGGGTAGATGTCGATCAACCCGACCGGGGTATGGCAGCGGCTCCCGGGCCTGCCGGTTCCGGGCGCGGCGATGATGAGCACGTTGTGGGTGGCCTCCTCCCAGAGGGCGAACTTGCGCCAGTGCAGTTTCTCCCCCAGGTGCCAGCCGTGGTCCGACCAGAGCACGACGATGGTGTTGTCGCGGTTGGGGCCGGCATCCAGGGCATCCAGGACGCGTCCCACACAGGAATCGACGAAGCTGATGCTGGCGAGATACGCCTGTACGGCCCTGCGCCACTGCCCGTGATCGAGGACCTTGCGGTGGTCTCCCTCCGGTTTGGCCATGCGCCGGCCCGCCTCGGGCACGTCCTCGAGGTCGTCCTCCTTGACGTTGGGCAGGGAAATGGCCTCCAGGGGGTACATGTCGAAGTACTTGGCGGGCACATACCAGGGCAGATGCGGCCGGAAGAACCCGCAGGCCAGGAACAGCGGTTCCCCGTGCCGCCGCCCCAGCCGGGCAGTCACCCAGTCCGCCACCTGGGAATCCCCCATTTCGGCATCGGAAACCTCCAGCGGCCCCCAGTCGAAATGACCCGTGCGCGGGATGCCGTTGAGGGGCTGCCGGTCCCGGGAGGGCATGGGGTCGGGCGGGGTCTGCCTGTCCAGCGCCGGCCAGTACTCGTCCCAGGAAGCCGGGTCCGGAAAACCGCCGTGGAAGATCTTGCCGCTGCCGATGGCCCTGTACCCGTGCGCCCGGAAGTGCTGCGGCAGCGTCACCGCGTCCCCCAGGACGGGGCTCTTCCGCCATGGCTGCGAATTGAGGTACACCCCCGAGGTCGAGGGCAGAATCCCCGTCATCAGGGCCGCGCGACTCGGGTTGCAGGCCGGCGCGGCGCAGTAGGCGCGGGAGAACAGGACCCCCCGGGCCGCCAGACGATCCAGGTGCGGCGTCCTGACATCGGGGTGGCCCCCCAGACACCCCACCCAGTCGTTGAGGTCGTCGATGGCGATGAAAAGCACGTTCGGCCGAACCGTGGGCTCCCCCGCACCCAGACGCCCCTGCCCCAGAACCGAAAGCGCCAGAACGCATCCCGCCAGCCGTAGAACGCGCCGCCAAACATCCGTTCTCATGACCGCCCTTTCCACATCCGTTGCCGCGCCTCGCGCCAACCTACCCTCGCAGGGCACAAACACAACCGTTTTCCGGACAGCCGCAGGGCTGTTCCAAGATCCGGCCACTCGGTTCCCGCCGCCACTGCCCTTGCGGCAGTGGAGCGCCGATTCGGAGTGAGGGAGCGCGGCCGCGCCCCCTCACCGCCCTCCGATCGGCGCTCCACCGGGACAAGCCCGGCGGCGGCGTTGGGATCTTGAAAC
>JAFGRS010000024.1 GCA_016935045.1 Lentisphaeria bacterium
CTGCGGGTATGCCCGCTGCGCTCGCGCCTTGCCAGGAACCGGGATCGGCTGCAGCAAAATGGGAAGGTATTCCCGCGCGGGCCCTTAGCCTGATCTATTCATGAACCACGAATGGACACGAATGAACACCAATGGGCACAACGAGTTCCGACACCGGAGGCGGCAGACGGGGAACTCCCGTTGCGTCCCGGTCCAAAACCCTACGACTGCCTCTCATTCGTGTGGATTCGTGTCCATTCGTGGTTGTCGCGTGCATAGTCCAGGTTAGCGTAGCCGGAACGGGTCGCGGACTGCGCCTGGTGCCTGCCGGCACGGCGCCGGAGACTGGAGATCGGATCCATGATGGAACCTGTACGTTGGCGTGCGACGGGACGCGAGCCGCTCCCGGGGAAGCTGTGTCTGCTGGACCAGACGAGACTGCCGGAGGAGTTGGTCAGCGTCGAGCTGGACGATATCGAGGCCATCCGCGGGGCGATCTGCCGGCTCGTGGTCAGGGGGGCCCCCGCCATCGGCTGTGCCGCCGCACTGGGCTTGGCGGCAGTGTGCCAGCACAGCGCCGCGGAGACCGCGGCTGCCTTTCTCGAGGAGGTGAGTGCCGCCGCCGAACGCCTGGGGTCGGCGCGCCCCACGGCCGTCAACCTGGGCTGGGCGCTGCGGCGTTGCCGGGACGCCCTCGACCGCGCCCGGGGGACCGGAGCCGATGCGGCCGCCCTCAAGAGTGTCCTCATCGGCGAGGCGTTGGCGATCCTCGAAGAGGACAAGGCTCTGTGCCGGAGCATCGGGCGGGTCGGCGTCGAGATCTTCGGGGCGCGCAAGGGGATGCGCGTACTGACCCACTGCAATGCCGGCGGCCTGGCCACGAGCGGCTACGGGACGGCCCTGGCCCCGATCTATGCGGCGCACGAGGCCGGTCTGGCGCCGCGGGTGTACGCGGACGAGACCCGGCCTCTGCTGCAGGGCTCGCGTCTGACCGCCTGGGAACTGCGGCAGGCCGGCGTGGACGTGACGGTGATCTGCGACAGCATGGCCGCTGCCCTGATGCGGACGCGGCGGGTCGGGGCCGTGATCGTGGGAGCGGACCGGATCGCGGCAAACGGCGATACGGCCAACAAGATCGGGACCTACGGTCTTGCGGTCCAGGCTCGGCACCACGGGGTCCCGTTCTACGTGGCCGCGCCGTACTCGACCATCGACACGAGCATCCCGGACGGCAGCGGCATCCCCATCGAGGAACGCGACCCCGATGAGGTTCGCCGCGGCTTCGGGCGCCTGACGGCTCCGGCAGACGTCGCGGTATGGAACCCCGCCTTCGATGTCACCCCCGCGGCGCTGATCGACGGCATCATTACGGAGAAGGGCATCCTCCGGGCGCCCTACGAGCGGTCCATCGAGGGATTCCTGAACAGCCGATTGCCGGGCAGGCCACGATGACGACGCGTTCCCTCGAAACCCTCTACGGGCAACTGCTGGCGGCGTATGGGCCTCAGGGGTGGTGGCCGCTGCTGGACCATCGCGGCGCCAACCCGACCCGCAGCGGCGCCCTGACCGGTTACCACCCGGGGCGCTATGACTATCCCCGCACGGCGGAGCAGCGCTTCGAGATCTGCGTGGGGGCCATCCTCACCCAGAACACGGCCTGGCCGAATGTCGAGAAGGCCCTGCTGGCCCTGCAACGGGCCGGGGCGCTCTCGCTGCCTGGTTTGGAGGCCCTCGGGGAGGCCGAGCTGCTGACCTGCATCCGGCCCAGCGGCTACTACCGCGCCAAGGCCCGCAAGCTGCGGGAATGGAGTCGCTTCTGCCGACTGACAGGCGAAGCGACCCCTTCGCGGGAAGCTCTTCTCGGGGTATGGGGCATCGGCCCCGAGACGGCCGACAGCATCCGGCTCTACGCCTACGGTCTGCCGGAGATGGTGGTCGACACCTACACCCGGCGCGTCCTGGCCGGACTCGGGCACCTACCCCGGGCAGCGGGATATGACGAGGTCAAGGCGCTCTGCATCCGGGGACTGCCGCCGGACGCGATGGTGTACCAGGAGTTCCACGCCCTCATGGTGGAGCACGCCAAGCGCTTCTACCGCCGCGGCACACCCGCGGACCCGCTGCGGTTCGGGGACGCGTGAGGGCGCGGCGCTCCGTAGGGCACGCCACGGCGCCGAAGGGATACCGGCACGCGGCCCGAAGGAGGTCCCGGGAGCCGAGCGGGACCCGGTGCCACTCGGCTCGTGGCACCTACCGGGTATGACCATCATCTTCCGGTGACGCCGGTGTTCCGGGCGGACGTGCCAGGACATATGGGGTCCCCGATGCCGCGGTGAAGCGGCAAGGCGATACGAGCGGAGGTCCGACATGCCGGCCGAGTCGAGGAGTCGACAGGAGGACGGCCGGCCGGGCGCCGGCGGTTCCCCCGGGCGGATTGGGCGCCGGCGCCGGTGGTTGGCGGCGGTCGTCGTGTGCCTGCTCTCCATGGCGCCCTATGGCGGCGTCACGCGCTTGGGTTTCGTCGACTACGATGACACGCGGACGGTGAGCGAGAACCCGTCCGCCCGGTCCGGTCTGAGCCGGGCGGGACTGGTCTGGGCATTCACCTCGATCGAGAACAGCAACTGGTTCCCCGTCACCCGTCTGTCCCATCTCCTCGATGTGTCGCTGTACGGCATGCGGCCCGCGGGCCACCATGTGACCAGCGTCCTGATCCACGGTCTGGCGAGCGGTCTCCTGGTGCTGCTCCTTGCGCGCTACGGTTTCCCGACGCAGGCAGCCCTGTTCGGGGGGCTGATCTTCGGTGTCCATCCGCTGCACGTCGAGTCGGTTGCCTGGATCAGCGAGAGGAAGGATGTGCTCTGCGCCCTGTTCGTGCTGCTGACCCTGTTGTCCTACGACCGCTGGCGGCGGGGGGGGCCGCGCGCCTGGCTGCATGCCGCGATCCTGTGCCACCTGCTTGCCCTGATGTCCAAACCCATGGCCGTCACGGTCCCCTGCGTGCTGTTGCTGCTGGAAGTGTGGCCCTACGGGAATGGCTGGCAGGAGGTGCTGTCGTGGCGGGCGGGGGACGGCTCCCGGAAGCCGGTCAGGGCCGTGAGGGCACTGGCGGCGCTGAGTCCCCTGATCGCGCTTTCGCTGGCTTCGGCGCTGCTGACCCTGGCGGTGCAGGAAGCCGGAGGCGCGGTCAAGCACGGAGAGCTGTTCCCGGTCCTGCGGCGTCTGGCGAATGCCGCGGTGTCCTATGGGTTCTACGTGGGCAAGACCATTCTGCCCGTGCGTCTGGCGGTCGGATACCCGTTCCCCACGGGAGGTGTACCGGCGGTTCCCGCGGCCCTCTGCGGGATCCTGGTGCTGGCCGTCAGCGCCTTGGCGGTCGCCCTCTCGCGCCGGAGACGGGGTTGGCTGTTGACGGGTTGGTTCTGGTTCGTGGGGATGCTGGTGCCCGTGCTGGGGCTGCCGCAGATCGGTTGGCAGGCCCGCGCGGACCGTTATATGTACCTGCCCATGATTGGGTTGCTGATCCTGGCTGGGGGCGCCGCCGGCGCCTGCCGCAGCCGCGTTTCCCGCTTCCCGAGGTGGGTGGGTCCGTGCGCCGCCGCAGTGGTCGTCTGTGCCCTGGCTGCCCTCTGTTCGGCCCAGGTGCGGGTCTGGCAGGATTCCATGAGTCTTTTCACCCATGCCGTCAGGGTGCGGCCCGACAGCCACATCGCCCACGCCAACCTGGGAGCGGTTCTGCAGACCCGCGGCGACCTGGACGCCGCTCTGGTGCATTACGAGCAGGCGCTGCGCGTGTGCCCGTTCCTCAGCGGGGTCTGGGCGAATGCGGGGCTGGCACGGGAAGCCAAGGGCGATCTCGCGCAGGCGGAGACGGCTTTCCGGGAAGCCGTCGCGATCGAGGCGGACCATCCGGAAGCGACCGTGGGGCTGCTGCGGGTCCTCTCACGGCAGGAGCGCCCCCGGGAAGTGGCCGCGATGGGAAAGGACGTCGGGCCGTTGCTGTTCCTGCATCCCGAGGTGGGCTTCCTGGTGGGGACGGCGCTGCTGCGCCTGGGGCAGAAACGGGCCGAATGCTGGCTCCAGATCCATGTGGCCGACCGGCCGGAGCACGTTGCCGCCCTCAGCAACCTGGGGCTGGCCCAGCTCAACAACGGCAAGGCAGCGGAGGCGGTGCAGGCGCTGCGCTCCGCGGTCGACGTCGATCCCTGCGACATCGATGTCCGCTCGAACCTGGGGCGGGCCCTCGCGGCCCTGGGCGACGCCCACGCGGCCGAGGAAGAGTTCCGGCGCGGCGCCGAACTCTGCGGCGCCAGCCGCCGGAAGGCCGAACTGCTCGCCAACGCGGGCGCCATGGCCTGGGAAGAGGGGGTGCGGGACCGGGCCCGAAGCCTGTGGGAGCAGGCCATCGAACTGCTCCAACGCTTCCCCGACAGGGACCTCGAACACGCCCTCCGGGAACGGCTGCGGCAGTAGCTGGGCCGGAGGCGCTGCTTCCCAGGCGCCGCGACGACACACGTGCGGCGAATGCAGAAGCCATGGCGGAAGCGTCCATCGCGCATCCCGTGCGTGCGCGTCCTGGAGCGTTGCCATGGGGGCCTGGGTTCGCAGTCCCGTCTCAAGGCGGGCCCCCGTAGCGGCCGGCGCCCTCGACGGCCGATCCCCTTCCGGGATGGTGCGCGGCGGGCCGCGCCCCGTACTGGAAATCTCGCCGTAGC
>JAFGRS010000226.1 GCA_016935045.1 Lentisphaeria bacterium
CGGAGCGGAAGAGGCGCAGGTTCCCGGTCTGGCGGCCGCCGCCGAAGAAGCTGTGGGAGGCAAGGTACACACCCGGCCGCAGGACCGCGATGGCCGGGCAACCGATGTAGTCCCGGGTCCAGGCCGGACTGTGGTCGATGACGACTCCCGGCACGGCGGCGAGGTCGGGTTGCGGCTCGACGATGGCCGCTTCGAGCGCCGGGGCCAGGACGATGGTGCCTGTCCAGCCGAGTTGGGGGATGTCGACGCTCGTTCCGGCACGGAGGTGGCGCCGGAAGACGCGGAGGACGGGTTCTCCCTTGGCCGTGTAGCGGAAGTGCAGTCCCCGGACGGCCTCCCATCCGGTCAGTTCCCGGGTGCCGGCGCCGCCGGTGAGAGCGGTGGCGATGGTGACCTCTCCCGCGCCGCGGGCCGTGGCCCGGAGGCGAGGGGGAACGCCCCCCGAGCAACGCGTGAAGCGCCACCCGTGCAGGGACTCGGGCACCTCCTTCCAGGTGTAGTCGCGGTTGGCGAATGCCGTGGCGCCCTCCCGCATCTCCGCGGTCTCGAAACCGTAGCCCTCGACCAGCACTGCGGCGGGTCCGGCGCGGACGATCCAGGGAGACGCCGCCAGAACAGCCACGAAGAGACGCTTCATGTCCGATTCTTCCTTAACGTCTCGGAATTGCTACACATCTCATTGCGGTGCAAGGACCATGGACAATGGACCATGGACCATGGACCTATCGCATCCGCGACGCAGGCAGGTGCGACGCACAGGCAGGCGGCGGGCTCCAGCGCCTCTCCTGCGGGCGTTCCGCCTGCGTGCGTCCCACGATCCCCATGGTGAGGTCTGGGCTCAACCCGCGCTGCGGGGTTCGAAGCGGAAGGCAACATGGGGAACGCTCCTGCCGTTCTCCCGCCACAGGAGCTCGAAATCCGTGTGCAGGTCCCGGATGTCGCTGATCCCGCCGGGGTCCGGCCGGAACGCTTCCAGGCGCTGCAGGATTCGCGCCCAGGCGTCGAAATAGGGCAGGTGGTCGGTGGCCATGTGCAGGATCCCGCCGGGTCGCAGGACCCTCGCCACGCGGCAGAGGAAGTCGGTGGTGACGAGTCTCTTGATGCGGTGTCGCGCCTTGGGCCAGGGATCCGGGCAGAGCAGGTGGACACGGTGGACGGAGGCGGGGGGCAGTTGGTAGGCGACGAGGTCGAGGTTGTTGGCACGGAGCAGCTGCAGGTTGCCGACTCCGAGGCGTTGGGCTTTGCGCTCGAGCCGGCGCAGGCGGCCGAGCATGACATCGCTGCCCAGGATGAGTCGCTCGGGATAGAGCGCTGCCAGCCCCAGGGCAAACGTCCCCTTGCCGCACCCCAGGTCGAGTTCGACGGTGCGGTCCGTGTCCCCCAGGATGGTGTCGATGACGCAGTATGTGCCCGTGAGAAGATGCAGCATCGTTCCACGCAGAAGGTGTCCCATCCCCCGGGGAGCGGCCTCGTGTGCCCGGTCCGCGAGCCCCCTCCCTCGTGCCGCCGGGCGGCACTGGCACGGCTCGCCGCCCGCCTTTCCTGGAGAAGCCCCCGGGCCAGAAACCCACGGGGCGATCAGCGGAGCGCCCCGATGAAGTCGCGAATCCGCTCCATGGCCACTTCGATGTCCGCCATTCCCGTGGCATAGGCGCAACGCACGAAGCCCTCGCCGCAGGCCCCGAAGGCAGTGCCCGGGACCACGGCCACCTTCTGCTCCCGCAGCAGGCGGTTGGCGAACTGCAGGCTGCTAAGCCCGGTGCCGCGGATGCACGGGAATACGTAGAAGGCCCCTCGCGGCATGAAGCAGTCCAGTCCCATGTCGTTCAGGCGCTTGACGATGACATTGCGGCGCTGGTGGTATTCCAGGCGCATCTCCTCGCGTTCCGCGGCGCCGTTCTGGAGCGCCTCGATGGCGGCGGCCTGGGCGATGCTCGAAGCGCAGAGCATGGAGTACTGGTGGATCTTCATCATGGCTTCGATGAGGTCCTGCGGGCCGCAGCCGTAGGCGATGCGGAAGCCGGTCATGGCGAAGGCCTTGCTGAAACCGTTGAGGAGTACGGTGCGTTCCCGCATGCCGGGCAGGGAGGCGATGCTGGGGGAGCGTTCGCCGTAGCTGAGTTCCTCGTAAATCTCGTCGCTGATGACGAGGAGGTCGTGGCGAATGGCCACCTCCGCGATGGCAGCCTTGCCCGCCGCGGTGAGTCCGGCGCCGGTAGGGTTGTTGGGGAAGTTCAGCAGCAGCACCCGGGTCTTGGGAGTGATGGCTTCCTCGACGGCGCGGGGATCGAGGGCGAAGTCGTTCTCGCGGCAGGTGACGACGGGTTTGGCGACGGCGTGCGTCATGGTGATGGTGGGGGCATAGGAGACGTAGCAGGGCTCGTGGTAGAGGACCTCGTCACCGGGGTTGAGAACGGCCCGCAGGATCAGGTCGAGGGCCTCGCTGACTCCCACCGTGATGATGCACTCGCGCTCGGGGTCGTAGGCGGGACCGAAGTGTTCCTCGACGTAGCGGCAGACCGCGCGGCGGAGGGCGAGCAGCCCGAGGTTGGAGGTATAGGTGGTGTGGCCGCGCCGGATGGCGTAGATGGCTGCCTCCCGGATCTTCCACGGGGTGACGAAATCGGGTTCGCCGATGCCCAGGGAGATCACCTCGTCCATGGCATTGACAAGCTCGAAGAAGTCACGGATGCCGCTGCGCGGCAGGGAAACGATGTGGCGTGCCAGCCAACGGTTAGGGGACGACTTTGAGTCGCTCATGCTCTTCTTCCTCGTGGAACAGAACGCCTGCTTCTTTGTACTTTTTGAGCAGGAAATGGGTGGCGGTGGCCTTGACGCCCTCCTGGGAGGCAAGACGGCTGGCGACGAAGTGAGCGACGTCCTGGAGGGACGTGCCCACGACCTCGAGACGCAGGTCATAGCGGCCGCTGACCAGGTACACCGAACGCACTTCCGGAAAACGGCTGAGGGCTGCGGCGGTGTCATCGAAACCGGATTCGCGCCGCGGCTGCACTTCCACCTCGATGATGGCCCGGACCTCGCGGTCGTCGGCCGCGTCCTCGTTGACGATGGCGAGGTAGCCCAGGATCAGGCGGTCACGTTCCATGCCGGCAATGGTCTGCTCCACCTCCTCCGGCGTGAGTTCGAGACGGGCCGCGATCTCGGCGACCGGGATCCGCGCGTTCTTCCGGAGCAGGCGCAGGATCGCCTTCCTCTGCTCTGCGTTTTCCATGGGTCCTCCGGTGTCCGGAATGGGGTCCGGACGGCTTGCTGGGCCGCCGGCCGCGGGGGATGCCGACGGCCTGCGGCGCGGTTCAGGGGATCACCTAGCGGGCGGCGGGGATCTTCAGTTTCTGTCCCACGAGGATGACGTCGCTCTTCAGGCCGTTGGCGTCCTTGATTGCCTGGACGGTGACGCCGAAGGCCTGGGCGATGGCCAGGAGAGTGTCGCCGGCCTTGATGGTGTACTCGCCCTGGATGGCCGACTTCTGACTGGCCGCCGCGGCGGCCGCGGCGGCCTGTTTCATCTGGCTGACGCTGCGTTCCATTTCCTCGGCCAGGTTCGTGGTCAGGCGGTTGATGCTCTTCTGGTGTTCCTGGGCCAGTTTGCGTTCAAACTCGGTCATGTCGGAACGCCATTTCGTGTCGCTGGTGTTGGCGCGGGATTCGAGGGAGGCGACGAGTCCGCGCAGGCGTTCGATCTCCTGGCCGCGGGCGTGGTTCTCCTGGCGCAGTTCGTCGATGGCTTCGTAGAGCTTGCGGTGGGACTGCTGGAAGGCATAGAGGTCGGCCCGCACGGCCGCGATTTCGCGGGAGATGCGTTCCGAGTCCTGGTTCATGGTCTGCATGCGCTGCTGCATCGCGGCGCGGTCCTGCTGCTGCTGTTGCTGCAGGCGCAGATCCGCGTCCTGGTTGTAGTAGTCCAGGGGCGCACAGGCCTGGCTCACGAACAGAAGAAGGCCGGTGGCGCCGGCCAGAGCGGTGACTGTGAAGCGGTCGGTACGCATGGGCCTGTCCTCGTCGTTGCGGCGGTGGGGGGGCCTCCCGGTCTGCGGTCTGGGCGTCACCGCGGCCACGACGGCGACGGAAACGCAGGGGAATGCCTTTCAAGCGCCGCCGCCTGCACTAGGGTACACCCGGTGGCAACCCCACCTGGAAATAGCATAACACACCGGTAGCCGTTTGAAAGGCACCATGGTGCCGGTACCAGGGCTTTTTTTTGCGCAGGTTCGGGGCCGATGAAGGATGTGCGGAGAGAGGTGGGGCCGAGTGGTGGCCCAGGCGTGGCGCGGACCGTGCTCCGGGACGTGGACCGGGCTCTGGTGCGGGCCCTGTCGGGTCCCGGTGCGGAGTTCTCCTTCGAGGCGGATCTGGGGCGATTGTCCCGGCAGGTGTTTCTGACCATCCTGCGTCGCCGGGCGACACTGGACTGGTTGGTGGACCGGCATCGTCGGGGGCCGGTGCGGGGGCCGGTGCGGCGGCTGCTGTGGTGGGCGTTGGCGGAGACGCTGTATCTGGACGGTCTGCCGCTGCCGGTGGTGGTGCACACGGCGGTGGAGGAGGCGAAGGCTCACGGTCCCGGTGTCGGGGGGTTTGTGAACGCATTGCTGCGCGCGGTGTTGGCGCCGGGGCGTGAAGCGGTGCTGGCGGCGGTATCGGCTTCGGCACCCCCCTGGGTCCGCCTGGATCTGGGTCGTGGGCTGTACGAAGCGTGGTCGCGGCGGATGTCTGCCGAGGCACTGTCGGCGTTGGCGGCCCTGTTGCAGGAGCCCGCTCCGATGGTGGTGCGTCTGCGGGCGGGGCATGTCGCGGCGGTTGTCGAGGGTCTGGTGCCGGCGCCGTCGGTCCCCTGGGCTCCGGGGACGCGCCTGTTCCGTTGCGGGGATGCGGCAGCGTTCTTCGGGTCGGAGGCCTGGAGGGGAGGGGCGTTCTACGTGCAGGACCCGTCGACACTGCTGGCGCCGGCGCTGCTCGGTGTCCGGGCCGGGGAGACGGTGGGGGACCTGTGCTGTGCGCCGGGGGGCAAGGCGCTGCTTCTGCTGGAGCAGGCTGCTGATACCCGGTTGGTCTGCATGGACCGTTCCCTGAAGCGCCTGGGGCGCCTGCGGGAGAACGTCGCGGGATGCGGCCGCTGCGAGCTTCTGGCGGGGGATGTCACCCATGCCCCGCTACGCGCCGGGTGCCTCGATGCCATTCTACTCGATGTGCCCTGCAGCAACACGGGAGTGGTGCGGCGGCGTCCGGATGTGCGTTGGCATTTCACCCGGGCCGGGGTCTCGGATCTCGCGCGGCTGCAGGCCGAGATGCTGGCTGCCGCTGCCGCGCTGTTGCGTCCGGGCGGGCGGTTGGCTTACAGCACCTGCAGCATCGAGCCGGAGGAGAACGGGGAGCAGGTGCGCCGTTTCGTCGCGGCCCAGCCTACGTTCCGGCTGCTGCGGGAAGAGGCCCTGGAACCGTGTGCCGCCCACGACGGAGCCTACGCGGCGGTGCTGCGGAAGCAGGGGGAAGATCCCTCGGCATGAAGTGCCAGCCGCCAGTGGGGTGTGGTGCGGGGATCTCGTCGAGGCTGGCGGCCGTGGTTGGCGTCTGCCTATCTGCCGGGATGGCTGTGGGGGGTGACGGCCGTGCCGCGGCGCCGTGGGTACGTCCCCGGGACATGGGTGGCAGACCGCGCTGGGGTGTGGCGGAGGGGATCCAGGCGGGGCTGTGGCATCCCGGGGGGGACGCACGGCCGCGGGGGCTGATCCGCCTCTACTGGCCGACGGGCGGGGATCCGGGAGCGGGGGAGATCGTGAACTTCCTGGCCGTGGAGCCGGTGGTCGCCGGGCAGGGACGGGGGTTCAGTGAACTGGAGACGAGTCGACACGACGGGCGTCCGGGGCTGCGGATCTGGGCCTGCGAACAGCCGCTGCTGCCGGACAGCCCGCACCTTCCGGAACAGGCCCTGAGCGAGGGCGAGGAAGAAGGCGTGGCGGCGGGCGTGTCGGCTCTGTCGGTGACCCTCCGCCTCGAGCCCTTCGCCAACGGGGCACATCCGCGCCTGGTCCTGCGTTTCCGCTCCGACCGGCCCCACGAAGTGGCCATCCGGACGGAACACGAAGCGGACAGCGCTCCCATGCGATTCTGCACGGTCACGGCCACCATGGGCAACTTCGCGCGGCTGCGGCGCCTGCATCTGCGCTCCGGCACGGTGCGGGCGGCCGAGGTCTTCGGGGACTACCGCGGGACGGGATTCACCGCCGATGCGGTTTGGGAGGCAGCCGAGCTGTGCCGCACCCCGACCGGAGACATCCTGGTTGCGGCGACCGGGGACGAGGAGAAGCCGCACGCGGTCCGACCGTTCCCGGGCCGGGACTGGTGGTGGTGGTCATGGCCGCCGTTGACGCAATACTGGCGCAAGGAGGCCGGCACCTTCGGACCGGACCTGCACCTGCGTGTCAATGCGCGCCGGGTCTACTGGGGCACGCAGACAGCCATCCCGGGGGGACTCTCCTTCGAGAACATCGAGTTGCGGGAAGCCTACCGACCGGGACAGGTGGTGATCTGGGGCATCAGCCCACTCGACCCCGACGCGTTGCTTGCCCCCGGTCCGAGTAGGCGCCACGAGCCGAGTGGCGCAGTCCGCAAGAGAGTCCCGCTCGGCTCGCGGGACCTACCGTAGGCGCCACGAGCCGAGTGGC
>JAFGRS010000025.1 GCA_016935045.1 Lentisphaeria bacterium
GGCCGCGCTTCCTCACCCCGAATCGGCGCTCCACTGCCGCAAGGGCAGTGGCGGCGGGAACCGATTCGCCGGATCTTGAAACAGCCCGGTCCGGGGCCTGGTCCGGGGTGCGTCCTGCGCTTTGGTCGTGTATGCTTTGGGCCGCGGACGGAATCTCCGGGACGCTTGACGTTGAGGCGGGCGCCGTATGCCCGGCGTGTGTGTCTGTTGCCAGCCCGTGTCTGGGGCAGGTGGTTTGGCGGCCGGGGTGTGCTGCCTGCGGGGCGTGTGCATGAGCGAACTCACGGCAAGTCAGCGGAATCGTGGCAGGCGTTGGTTGTGCCTGGCGGTGGGTGGCGTTGGCTTCACCATGGCCGTGCAGATGGGGCTGAACGCGAATTTCCTGGCGCAGGACATTGGGGTCAGCGGTCTGCAGATCGGCATCCTCGAAGCGGTGCGGGAGAGCTGCGGCATCTGGGCTTTTCTGCTGCTGGCGGTGCTGGCCGGGTTTTCGGAGCCCCTCGTGGGCGCCGGCATGCTGCTCGTTGTGGGGTTGGGCCTGGCGGGCTACGCCTACGTCCCGAACTACACCTGGGTGATCCTCATGAGCCTGGTGTGGAGTCAGGGTCTGCACGTCTGGATGCCGTTGCCCAACTCCATGGGCATGGCGCTGGCGGAACCGGGGAGGACCGGATACCGGCTCGGGCAACTCGGCGCGGCCGGTTCGGCGGGTTTCGGTCTGGGGTTGGCCTTCGGCTATGTCCTCTCCCTGCTCGGGGTGGCCATGCGGCCCATGTATCTGGCCGCGGGGGCGCTGGCGGTGCTGGCCGGGGTTGCCTGTCTCGGCATCCCCCGGGCCATCGCCACGCCGGGCCCCCGGCTGGTTTTCCGACGCCGTTACGGCCTGTACTACCTCCTCTGTTTTCTCGAGGGCTGGCGCAAACAGATCTTCCTCTGTTTTGCCGGGTTCCTGCTGGTCAAGGAATACGGCACGTCCCTCACGACCATGCTGCTCCTGTGGGGACTGGTGCGCCTGATCGGCTTCGTCACGGCGCCCCTGGTGGGACGCCTCATCGACCGCATCGGGGAGCGTCGCGTCCTGGTCTTCTACTTCGCCTGCCTGACCGTGTTCTTCGTGGGGTACGCCACGGCACGACACGTGCTGGTCCTGTACGGGCTGTTCGTGGTGGACAGCGCCTTCTTCGTCTTCGCCATGGCGCTGGACACGTACGTCAACCGGCTGGCGCCATCCCATGAGCGCACGCCCACGCTGAGCATGGGCGTGGCCATGAATCACCTGGCGGCCGTCACCATGCCCCTGGTGGGAGGGATTCTATGGCACTCTCTCGGGTACGAATGGGCCTTCCTGCTGGGGGCCGCGGCCGCGGCGCTCAGCATCATCCCCTCCCTGTTCGTGCCCGAGGCACGTGCCCTCGCGTCCCTGCCGCGGCCCGCGGGCGCCTGACCCGCGGGGAGGTCACGGCCGCACAGGCTTCGACCGGTCAGCGGGAGTTCCCAGGCAGCAGAGCCACGGCGAGGGCGCCGTCGGCGGGGATGTACCCCTCCGCGAAGGCCTTGCACTGCAGGCTGACCAGGCAGCAGCGGTCGTCGCGTCCCGGTTCCTCGTACCCCGGGCAGGCGCCGGCGGTGGGCGGGGCGCCCGGTGCGCACTCGATCCTGTAGCTGCCATCGTCGGCGGCTTCCAGGGTCTGGTAGGGTGACGTTTGCCCGCCGCGGCCGTCGCGTACGAGGCGGGTCCGGCAGCGCAGTTCCCCGGCCACCGCGGTCCCGTGGACATTGGTCAGTCGCACCGTGGCACGGACGGCTTGGCCGCTCTTCACGGCCGTGGCATCGGGCGTGATTTCGAGGAAGAGTCTGGGGCGGTGGCGCGCGTCCGGACAGCCCTGGCGGCAGAGGTTGACGATGGCCCGGCTCAGGCGTTCGAGGCCGCAGGCGGTATCCCGGTCGTAGAGGCGGTGGCTGACGCCGGAGCGGGTGACCTTGCGGTGCACGTCGATGGCGGCGCCGATGGCGACCCCGACGAGAGTCACGCTGCCTCTGCCCAGGGCCCGGCGGGCGATGACGGGCTGTCCCGAGTCGGTTGTGGCCAGGATCTCTGCCCCCGGCGCATCCACGGCATGGAGGGCCAGTGCCGGAGAATCGGCCAGGTCCGGGCGAAAGCGGCGGATGACCTCGATGTCGGCTCCCCCGACGTTGTGGATCGGGAGGGGGGCTCGGAGAGGGGCTGCCGGGGTGACGGTCCGGGCCAGCGTCCCGGCAGGCGCGAGGGTTGCCGGGAAGATCTTTCCCAGGGGGGGATTGGCCTCGAAGCAGGGGGCGCTGACGACCACGTGGGCGCCTTCCCGGGCCAGGCGCTCGACGAGCTGGAGTTCGGCCGGTTCGAGGGGGCGCTCCGTGTCCAGGATCAGTCCGGACAGGTCGCGCCAGGCGACACGGCGTTCGCCCTGGTCCGTGCAGAACTCCGCGGCATCGAGGTGGGTCCGGGTGTCGTCCCCTCCCCAGAGGTAGCCCCGGGCGGCGTATTCCAGGAGGTAGTTCTCGTAGGAGTCGACCCGGCCCCTGTCGGTTAGCGCGAGGGTTCGGGTCATGGCGCCTTCGAGGGCGTTGAGTTCCGCCAGGGCTTCGGCGGCCTGGCGCAGCCGCTGGATGCCACGCAGCCTGGCCTCGGCGTCGTGGGCATCGAGTGTAACCAGAAGGGTGTCCGGCGCCTCGGGGTCGAGGCGGGTCCGGAGGATGGGTTCCGCGGGGTCGGGGTTGCCGGGTGCGGGCGCGGTCACGGGATGCAGGGCCAGGCGGTGCACGGGGCTCGGCGTCTTCTCTTCGCTGAAGGTCTCCCGGACCTCGATGTCCGGCCGCAGCAGGCGCAGGGGTTCGGCGATGTAGGCGGCGCCCTCCCCGGAGACGCGGCAGCCGGCGGGGCTGTTGACGATCAGGTACAGCGGACCATGGAAGGCCTGCATGGCCCGGAAACAGGGCCCCCGCACGGCGTCCTCCGGACCGACGAGGGGGACATGGTCGGCGCTGGAACCGCCACCGAAGGCACTGTGCCGCGGCCGGTTGCGCCAGGCCTCTTCGCGGCTCTGGTTGGTGAGGTCCTCGAAGGGGGCAATCACCCAGTTGAGGGTGAACTCGGACGAGCCCACGATGCCCGGCGTGTTGATCATGGCCCTCCAGTAGCGTTCCAGGTAATATGCGGCGCCGCGGGGGCTGACACCGCCCACGCCGGTCGAGGCCCAGGAGTACTTCGGTCCCATCCACTCGGTGATGGCCAGGGGGCGGTCGGCCCAGAGGGCTTCCCGGGCGAGTTCGGCCAGGTTGCGGTCGATCTCGTCGGTGCGTCCGGAGTATCGTCCGGTGTACTGGTTGATGCCGGTCACGTGCTCGTGGGGCAGGGGGGGCACGGCGCGGAAGGAGCCGGCGCGGACGTAGGCGACGGGGAGCGTCGGTTCGAGGGTTTGGCGCAGGGCCTCCGCGGCGATGTCCAGGGGCTGGTAGAGCGCATCCGGGAAAGCGCCTGCCAGATCGGCTCCCCAGACGGCCAACTCGACCTCGTTGCCGACCTGGGCGGTGATCACGTGGGGTGCGTCGACTGCGGCACGGGACTGCCGGCAGCGTTGGACGTAGCCCATGCGCCAGGTGTCCACATCGTCCCACCCCCGGAGGTTCCGGCAACTGGGGGCCAGGGACGCGAAGAGGGCCATGCCGTGGGAGCTGTTCTGGCGCCACGCCGTCTCGCGCAGCGCGAAGCCGTAGTCGCGGAACCCGTCGACCCAGAGATCGCCCAGCATGCGTACGCCGCTGGTCACGGTGCGCTCGGCGTCCGGCCAGTGGTAGCGCGTCATGCGGGGGAACCAGGGCTGCCCGTTCAGCAGGAACGTCCAGTCCGGCTGCCGGCGGTGGCGGGTGTGGCGGAGCATGGGGTTGGCGGCGGCGGGCAGGACAGCCACCGTCCGCAGGCCGATGCGCCGCCGGCAGGAGGCGGTGACGGCGGCGCCATCCGTGACCATCGCGCAGGCCTCGAGCAGCGAGGGGGCCCTCGGTTCCCAGGGCACAGCCCCGGGCAAGGGCAGAATCAGTCCCGGGACCGCGGCACCTCGCCCCGAAGCCAGCAGGCGCCCGGACAGGTCGCGGATCTCGACCGACAGCTCCCGTGCGGCCGTTTCGCCCGGCGCGTCCGCGGCGATAGCCCAGCCGTCGGGCCTGCCCAGGGCGCGGATGCGGATGGCGTCGGGCCGCCGGTCGCGGGCGGGGAAGGTCCCTTCCGGGAAGAGGGCACCCGGCGGCGCGGCGGGAGCCGCGGCGGCCGTCGGCGGCGGGGGACGCACGAAGCTGGCCAGATAGGACCGGCGCAGCTCCGGCTGGGCGGCGAGGGCATCTTCTTCCTGGGCGATACGGCTGCGCAGGTCCAGGAGCGTGTCACGGGCCCGCCGGACCGCCTCCATCTCCCGGTCCAGGAAGACCCGTCGGGCCCGGGAGACCGGTTCGGGAGGGAGGCGGCGGAGCGCCGCGATCTCGAAGGCGAAACGGTCTTCCTGGCCGACGCTGTTTTCGAAGCGGAAGGCAAGGGCACGTACCCGGGCGGGTTCGAAGCGGACCGACCGGAAGGGGTTGGCCAGGTCGAATTCCACCTCAGACCACCTCTCCCCCGGCAGCACCGAGGGGCGGAAGTCCGCCCACGACTCCCCGTCCCCCGGACCCTCGGTGTGGAGCCGGAGCAGCAACGGGTCCTCAGGATGCAGGGCCGCCGCGGTGCAGCGCAGGCGCCCCGCCAGTCTCTCGCCCTTCAGGGAGAGAGTTTCGGGAAGGGTAACCATGGTGAACACGGTCTGGCGGCCGGCGTCGGGGCTGAACAGGATGTTGTGCCGGATGAGCGGCTCCCCTCCGGCATGCACCACTTCGGGGTCCTGTTGCGGCAGGGCGCCATAGAGCCTGGAGACGGCGAGTGTCATCCCGGGGACGATGGGGAGCAGAGAGCGGGGTTGCCGGGGCTGTTCGGCGAGAAAGGCCTCGTAGGCGGCCGTGTCCAGCCCGGGGCAGTCCCCGAGGGGCGGCAGGCGGGGGGGGGGCTCCTGCCAGGGGCACTGCCTGCCGGCCAAGGCTTGCCGGTGGCGTTCCGCCGCGGCCGGTTCCGGCCAATCCCGGCGCAGGTCCCGCAGGTGATCGAGCCAGCGCAGGGCCTGTTCGGCGGCCGCCCGCAGGCGTCGTTCTTCGGCCTGCCAGCGACGCAGTAGGTCGTCGAGACGTTCCCGGGCGAGGGATTCGGGGCTGCGCCAGGGACGCAGTTCCGTTCCTTCCGCCGCCCAGCCCGGCCCCTGCGGCAGAAGCCGGATCTCGTCGATTTCGAGATGGCCGTCTTCCTGGTCCTCCCGGGTATGGGGGACGACCTGGAATTGGACCACGTCATCGGCGCGCAGGGCAGGGGTTTCGCCGGCCGCGGCTCCTCGGAAGGCTTCGAAGTCGGCGATACCGAGGGTTACGGCTTGCCATTCCGGGCCGATTTCGACGGCGGGGCTCTGCCATTCGATTCCGTCCCCGGTCAGCAGGCGCACGCGGATCATGCTCGTCGCCGGGTGGAGGGTCCGCACCTGGAAGGTGACCGCGTCGGTTCGTTCCGGGGGTTCGATCGGGGGCCAGTTGAAGCGGGACCAGCTGCCGGGGCGGTAGGTGCAGGCAAAGGCATGCCCCGTCCCCGCTGCCCCGGGCGAAACCACCGCTACCGCCGCGGCGTTGCCCAGCAGCTCCACGATGTAGTCCAGGCGGGGCTCACGCTCCGCATCCCCTGCCGCCGCCCGGGCGCACAGCCCCAGGCACACCAGAAAGCCTGTCACACGCTTCATGGAGACCCTCTCCGGATGCCGACGTCTCCACACCTCTGCTCGGGGCAGCGGCCGGAGCGGACGACGAGGGGATCGGCCGTCGAGGGCGCCGGCCGGTACGGGGGACTCCAGCAATCCCGGTACGGGGCGCGGCCCTCCGCGCACCATCCCGGA
>JAFGRS010000227.1 GCA_016935045.1 Lentisphaeria bacterium
CCGCTCCTGCTCCCTGGCGGCGTTGCTCGCTCGGGACGTACCACTGCGGGTATGCCCGCTGCGCTCACGCCTTGCCAGGAACCGGGACCGGCTGCAGCAAAATGGGAAGGTATTCCCGCGCGGGCCCTACGCGGACCAGGACGACGGGCTCCATGCCGGCCGCATCCTGCGCGGCACGGCGGAGTCCGACCGGCCGGCGGGACACTCACTCCCGGTCGTCCGCGGCGGGCCGGCGTCGCCGGAGGTGGACCTGGAGCAGGCTGATTTCGGCGGGGGTCATGCCGTCGATGCGGCTTGCCTGGCCCAGGGTGGCGGGACGCCGTTGGTCGAGCTTGCTGCGTGCCTCGAAGCGCAGGCCGCGGATGGAGGTGTAGTCGAAATCGGCGGGAATGCGCCAACGCTCCAGTTCCCGCATTCCCTCTGCCTGGACCCGTTGGCGTTCCGTGTAGCCCTCGTAACGTGCCTCGATCTCGAGCTGTTCCCGGGCGCGCTCGGGAAGAGCCGGCGGACCGGGGAGAGCATTCCACCCGAAACCGGGGCGACGCAGCAGTTCCCACAGGGCATGGCCGTCATGCCGTTGGCCGTGGAGCAGTTCCCGTCCCCGGGCGATGGCCTCTTCGAGCTGCTCGAGTCGATCCAGGTCGGACCTGCCGACCAAGCCCACGTCGCACCCCAGCCGCAGGAGGCGGAGGTCCGCGTTGTCCTGGCGCAGCAGCAGGCGGTACTCGGCCCGGCTGGTGAACAGGCGGTAGGGCTCGACGATCTCCTTGGTGACCAGATCGTCGATCATGACCCCGATGTAGGCCTGATCCCGGCCCAGAACCAGGCTGTCCGCGCGCCCGGCCGCCAGGCGGGCCGCGTTGATGCCGGCCAGCAACCCCTGCCCGGCAGCCTCTTCGTAGCCGCTCGTGCCGTTGATCTGGCCTGCCAGAAACAGGTTCGGCCAGGCGCGGAGGGCCAGCGACGGCCCCAACTGGCGGGGAAAGACGAAGTCGTACTCGATGGCATAGGCATAGCGGCTGATCTGGGCCCGGGCCAGCCCGGGCAGGGAACGCACCATGCGCCATTGCACGTCCACGGGCAGGCTGGTGGAAATGCCGTTGAGGTAATACTCGTCCGTGAATCCCCCCTCCGGCTCGAGGTAGACCTGATGGCGCTCCCGCTCGGCAAAGCGGACAACCTTGTCCTCGAAGGAGGGACAGTAACGGATCCCGACGGCATGGATGCGGCCCGAGTAGAGCGGCGACCGGTCCAGGTTGTCGCGCACGAGTTGGGCTGTTTCGGCGGTCGAATAGGTCACATAGCAGGGGAGTTGGGGCAGGTCCCTCGCCATGGCGGGCAACGCATCCTCGTGCTCGCGGACCGAGAATCGGCCCCCCCCGGGGTCCGCCTCCTGGCGTTCGAGGGACTCGAGGTCCAGGGACTTGGCCAGGACCCGGACCGGGGTCCCGGTTTTCAGCCGGCCCATGTCCAGACGCAGATCGTCCCGCAGGGAATCCGCAAGGGCCTGCGCCGCGGGATCTCCGGACCGGCCCCCGGGGAACGATTCGAGGCCGTAGTGCAGCCTGGCCCCCAGGAACGTCCCCGTCGCCAGCACAAAGGCCCGCGCCCTCATCCGGTCGCCGAACTCCGTCAGGACGGCATCGACACGACCGTCACCGGCCTCGATCCGCAGCGCCTGGGCCTGATGCACCACCAGGTTGGGCGCGCGTTCGAGGACGTGCTTCAGGCGCCGTCCGTAGACCACCTTGTCGCACTGGGCGCGGGGCGAGTGCACCGCGGGACCCTTGGACCGGTTCAGCATGCGGAATTGGAGGGTGGCGGCGTCGGTGTTGACGGCCATTTCGCCCCCCAGGGCGTCGATCTCGCGGACCACATGCCCCTTGGCAATGCCCCCGATGGCGGGGTTGCAGGACATCTGGGCAATGTGGTCGTTGTTGATGGTGAGCAGCAGCGTCGAGGCGCCCATCCGAGCCGCCGCCAGGGCGGCTTCGCAGCCGGCGTGGCCCCCCCCGACCACGACGACGTCGAACTCCAGCATGGGAGCATGGGTACGGGAATCGGTCACTTCCAGATGCCCCTCGGCGGGGCGCCGCAGTCCGGGCAGGCGCCATTTCTGAGCCGGTTCTCGACCACCAGATACCCCTCCCGCCGGAGCAGCACCGCACCGCACCCGGCACAGCGCGTGTCCGAGGCCCCCTCCACGCGCGCATTGCCGATGTAGACGTGTTTCAGTCCCTCGGCCAGGGCCATCTCCCGCGCCCGCACCAGCGTCGCCATCGGCGTTGCCGGGCGCCGTGTCAGCTTGTAGGCCGGGTGGAAGCGGCTGAAATGGAGGGGAACATCCGGACCGAGTTCCTCCCGGATCCAACGGCACATGGAGCGGATCATCTCCGGATCGTCGTTGCCGCCCGGAATGATCAGGTTGGTGATCTCGACGGCCACGCCCTCGCGGTGCAGCGTGCGGATGGTCTCGAGCACCGGCGCCAGGTGGAAGTCGCAGTACTCGACGTAGAAGGCGTCGCTGAAACCCTTCAGGTCCACATTCGCGGCATCCAGTACCTTGCAGAGTTCGAGGAGGGGCCCCTGCCGGATCTGGCCGCAGGTGATCCAGTAGTTGCGCAGCCCCTGGGCCCTGGCCAGCCGTGCCATGTCGAGCATGTACTCGAAGAAGACCGTCGGTTCGGTGTAGGTGTAGGCGATCCCTTCGTCGCCGCGCAGAACGGCGGCCTCGACGAGTTTGGCGGGAGAGACCGGACGCCGGGGCACATCCTCCGGAGAGGCCTGGCTGATCTCGTAGTTCTGACAGAAGACGCAGCCCGAATTGCAGCCGACGGTGGCAACGGACAGGGCCGTCGAGCCGGGCAGCACGTGGTAGAGAGGCTTCTTCTCGATGGGGTCCGCGTGGATGCTGACCGGCAGACCGTAGGTCAACGCGCGCAGCGTCCCGTCGATGTTGCAGCGCACGCGACACAATCCCCGCTCCCCGTTCTTCAGCAGGCATCCCCTGGGGCACAACTGGCACTGCACCCGGCCACCCTCGAGCTTCGTGTAGTGCATCGCCTCGTGAAGACTGAGGCCCAGACGCTGGACCGTCGCCTCCGTGAGCAGTTCCTTGAGGCGTTGCTTGCTGTACAACGGCTTGACGCCGGCCGGCGCGGGAGGAGGGACCGCCGCCCACGGGCCGTCAACGGGAGACGGCCCCGGGTCTCCCCCGAGGCGGCCAGACGCCGAGGGTGCGTCGCCAACGCCCCGGACGACCTCTCCCGCGAACCCGGGGAACTGGGAAGCAGCCAACGCAAAGGCATACACCGCAGCCGCAAAGGCCACAAAGCGCCCCCCGCGCCGCACCATGGCGCGAACCCGAACGGGCAACGCCGCCACCCCAAAGAGAATCGGGACCAGAAACGCGGAGGAACCGGCAAAAAAGGCCAGGAATGTCAACACCCCGGCCAGCGGACCGTGGCTCTGCAACGCAATCACCCCCGATGCCAGGAGCGGAGGACAGGGCGAGAGCCCCGTCACCAGACCGAGTGCAAAGGCGCCGCCCCAGGCCGCCGCCCCCTCCCCCCTGCGGCGACCGCCGCAATGCCCCCCCCACAGCGGCCCCGCCCAGGCCGCCGCAAGCAACAGCACACCCGCCAGGAAACGCAATACCCAGGGCGCCGGCAACGGCAGACCCGAACCGGCGATCATCCCCACACAGAGACCCAGAACCACATACGCCAGAAGACGCCCCGCCAACAGCACCACCCCAAACGCCAACACGCCCCGGCGGCCGCGGTCCACCCGGGGGCCAAGATAGGCCAGGTGGAACGCGCCGCAGTGCAGAAAACACAGCGGACCGGCCGCAAGCCCCGCGGCCAGCGACATCCCAAGGTTCTGCCACATCGTCGGACAACCCGATAGCGCTACGACGCCGTGCCAATCTCAGGATACTATAGCACGACCCGCCGCGGCGCCCCGCGGTGCTGTCCGGGTGTGGGGACCGCCGGCGGCAAGGACCGGAGTGGTGCCCGCGAGGACGCGGGCGAGCGCGGAAGTATGGACCGCAGGAGGGAGGGACGGCATGGACACCATGGACGGGATGGAGCCTCCTACGCCAGAGATGGAGGGGGCCTGTCCATTCGGTCCAGAGCGTCCATCCCTCCCATCCCCTGTAGGCCGCACGGTCACCGGGCGGCATCCCGGGAACTCCGGCCGCCGGGTCCTT
This sequence comes from Lentisphaeria bacterium, assembly GCA_016935045.1. Classification (GTDB taxonomy): domain Bacteria; phylum Verrucomicrobiota; class Lentisphaeria; order Oligosphaerales; family JAFGRS01; genus JAFGRS01. The sequence goes on from JAFGRS010000227.1 coordinate 4,214, forward strand.
CCGCCGCCGGCCGTTTTTGCGGCTTGCCCGGGTTGTCTTCATCCCTAAGTATGGTGTATACTGCCACGGATAGGGTACACGGATCACTACATGTAGTGCCGGGGAAACCGCGCACCATGGCACACCAGGAAGCGTGGGTGGCAGGATGTGGAACGAGGCGGACTGGCCGGAGATTTCCCGGCATATCTGGGACACGAAATACCGTTACCGCCGGGGGGCGGAGGTGGTGGACGAATCGATTGCGGACACCTGGCGGCGGGTTGCCCGAGCCGCCGCCGCGGTCGAGGAGGACCCGGCGCTGTGGGAGGCGCGCTTTCTGGACGGGCTGCTGTCGGGGTTCCGGTTTCTGCCGGGCGGGAGGATTCTCGCCAATGCGGGGACCCCGCGGCAGAGCACGACCATGTTCAACTGCTACGTGATGGGGACGATCGACGACTCCATTGACGGGATCTTCTCGGCCGTTCGCGAATCGGCGCTGACCCAGAAGCAGGGCGGAGGCGTAGGCTACGACTTCAGCACGATCCGCCCCCGTGGCACTCACATCGAGGGTGTGGACTCGACCGCATCAGGCCCGCTGAGTTTCATGCACGTTCTCGATGCGACCTGCCGCACGATCATGAGCGCCGGACAGAGGCGGGGAGCCCAAATGGGGATCCTGCGCTGCGACCATCCGGACATCGAGGACTTCATTGACGCCAAGCACACGTCGGGGGCCCTGCGGATGTTCAACCTGTCCGTGGCGGTGACCGATGCCTTCCTGGAGGCAGTCAAGGCCGATGCCCCCTGGGACCTGGTCTTCGCCGGCGAGGTTGTGCGCACGGTCCAGGCCCGGCAGCTCTGGGACCGCATCATGCGTTCGACCTACGACTACGCGGAACCGGGGGTGTTCATGGTGGACCGCGTGAACCGCCTCAACAACCTGCATTACTGCGAAGAGATCCGGGCCACAAACCCCTGCGGCGAGCAACCCCTTCCCCCCTACGGCGCCTGTCTCCTCGGCAGCGTCAACCTGACCCGTTTCGTTCTGCATCCCTTCCAACCCCAGGCAGCGATGGACTTCGACGCGATTGCCGAGGCCACGCGCCTGGCGGTGCGCTTCCTCGACAATATCATCGAGATCTCGAACTACCCCCTCGAACAGCAACGCGCCGAAGCCCACGCCAAACGCCGCATGGGCATCGGCATCACGGGACTGGCAGACGCGTTGGCGTTCCTGGGACTGCGCTATGGCTCCACCGCGGCGGCGGCCCTGGCCGGCAAGGTGATGAAATGCATCGCCCTGCATGCCTACGAAGCCTCCGCCGACCTCGCCCGGGAGAAGGGTCCCTTTCCGCTCTTCGACGCCGGCCGTTACCTGGGCGGGGCCTTCGCGAAGAAGTTCCCCAAGGCCCTGCGCGAACGCATCCGCCGCCAGGGGATGCGCAATTCCCACCTCACGAGCGTGGCTCCGACCGGTACCATCTCGCTGCTCGCCGGCAACATCAGCAGTGGCATCGAGCCCCTCTTCGCCCTGCACTACGCGCGCCGGATCCGCACCGGCAACGACGAGGAGACCAGGGAACACGAGGTCCTCGACTACGCCTACGCGGAATACTGCCGGCAGAAGAGACGACCGGTCGACCCGGGAGACCTGCCCCCCGCCTTCGTGACCACGGACGACATCCTGCCCGCCGAACACCTGCGCATGCAGGCCGCGGTCCAGCTCCACGTCGACAGCTCGATCTCGAAAACCGTCAACGTGCCGCGGGACACTCCCTTCGATCAGTTCCGGTCGATCTACATGCAGGCCTATGACATGGGACTGAAGGGATGCACCACCTTCCGCCCCAGCGAGTACATCGAAGGCGTGCTGGTGCGTCAGGACGAACGCCCGCCCGATGCCCGTCCGGACGCCCCCCCCGACGCCCATCCCAACGCTCTGCCGCGCCGGCCCGACATCCTCTCGGGCACAACCTATAAGATCAAGACCCCCCTCTCGCCGGATGCGTACTACGTCACCATCAACGACATCGCCGACGAGGGCCGCACGAGACCCTACGAGGTCTTCATCAACACCAAGAACCTGCAGCACCTCAGCTGGATCGTCGCCATGACGCGGCTGATCTCGGCAGTCTTCCGCCGGGAGCCCGACCCGTCGTTCCTGGTGGAGGAACTGAAGAGCATCTACGATCCCACGGGAGGGTACTTCAGCGACGGGGAGTATGTCCCTTCGCTCCCCGCCGAATTGGGGCGCGTCATCGCGGCGCACCTCGAACGCCTTGGCATCATGGCGCCATGCAGGAACGCGCGGAAGGCCGATCCGCAGAACGACGCCGGGCACGGCGGGAAGCAGATCGGGGCGGGAATCTGCCCCATGTGTCGACAGCCCGGACTCCAGAACCAGGAGAACTGCCTCACCTGCCGGTACTGCGGCTACAGCAAGTGCAGCTGACCCGGGGAACCGACCCTTGCCCGCCGCAAGGGCAGGCTGCCTTTCCGGACGGCGTGGGGGTTCGCCCTCCTCGGCGGCAGGCGGGACGGTTCGGGCAGGCTGCCCGTCCCGCCGGCGTTGGGACCTGCCCTCCTCGGCGGCAGGCGGTCCTGGGCCGGGCAGGGCTTCGGCCTGCACCGAACAGCACCGCCTGGCCGAAGCTGCCGGTCTCACCGTCTGCTCGGGTCACTACGCCCCCGAGAGCGAATGGGTCAAACCCTTCGTGACGCAACTGGCGGACATGCTGGCGGCCTGCGGCGCCCGAGCCTGGGTCCTGCCCGGCGGATACACGGGAAACACCGAGGAACAGATGCGCACCGGCGCCCTGCTGTGAACCGTCGGCATCTCAGCGGCTGCGCTTGAACCAGCGGGCCCCGTAGGCCGGGAGCCGGGATCGGATCATTGTGCGGCCGTCCCCCTGAGGTTCGAGTGTGCAACCGCTGTAGACCGCCCCCTCGGGGAGAACCAGGGTGCAGAGTTCCGTGGTCTCGATGCCGCAGATCTCGCGCACCAGGATCAGGCTCCTGTCATCGCTGCAGGCCACGCGCACATGATGCGGGGCCCGGATGGGGCGTTCGATCTCCGCCCCTTCGAGAATATCGTCGAAGATCCGCGCCATGACATCGTACGGTTCCTGGGGCGCGGGGGTGCCGTTTCCCCGTCCCGCGGGGAGCCCCCAGAGGTGGTCGAAAGCGAGCCCGAGGGGAAACCCGAACGCGCAGACGCGGTTGCCGCGGTAGAGCGTGCTCACGGCGACGGCGCGCCCGTCGGGGGTCGTCAGGAGGGGTTTGCCCGTGCGCAGGATGCCCGTTGGCGAGATATCGGCGCGGTCGCCGAAGTGGATCCGGACCTTCTGCTCGGGCTGGGCGCCGTGTATCGGCATCCAGTGCAGGACGCTGGCCCCGCGCAGGGAGACCGAGTCGGCGTAGCCGTCGGTCCCGAGCCAACGCCGCAGGACCGGATGGAAACCGTCCCGCGGGGCCAGATAGGGGGAACGGCACCCCACGTAGCCGAGAACGAGGGTGCGCCGGCCCCGGAAGGCGTCGTCGGACAGCCAGGCATCGAGGGTCTGCCAGGCGTTCTCCGGATAGTCGCACTCGATGCAGGGCAGGAAGACGACGTCGTAACGGGCCAGGTCGACACGCCGTTCCCGGGGGCCGTAGCTGAGGTCCTGGTCCATGGCGATGTCGAAGGGTATGTTGAGCTGGGCCACGGCCGCCGCCAGCCCCAGCGCATTGCCGAAGTCCCTGCCGCTGCGGTTGGAACGCTGCAGGTTGTTGTTGCGGACGACGAGAATCGGGACCCGGCGGTCCAGCGAGAAGGTCACCCCCCGGGAGTCCCGGTAGAACCTGCCCATGGCCTCCAGGGCTTCGGTCAGCGTCGCCTTTCCCTCCGGGTGCTCCTCGCCCCCCGCCAGGTGGCTCCAGATGTAGGACATCTCGAAGGCCGCGCCGTTGCCGACCATCTCGAAGCTCTGCCCGAGGTAGTAGTCCCTGGTCGCCTCCCGGTCCCCTCTGCGGCCGCCTTCCCCTTCGCCCGAGGCGACCGCCACCGCGGCACTCCCGGGCGCCACCACGTAGGGACGGTACGAGGCAATGACCCGGATGTACTTGCGCAACCGGTCCCAGGGCGGAATCTCCGCCAGATTCAGGCCGGAATCGTGACTGCCCACCCCGATGACCGGATGCGGCAACGCCGCCCGCCGGAAACAATGCAGGAAATGCCAGTGCGCCGTGTAATCCTGGGCGTTGCTGTGGAACAGCCATTGCCTGGGCACACCCTCGCGGACGGTGTGATACCAACGGCTGACGAAGTCCAGGTACAACTCGTCCTCCCGCAGGGCATGGTAGTCGATCCAGAGCGGATCGTCCCGGCCGGCTTCGAGTTCCCCCGGGAACAGGCGCTGGGAAGGCAGTTCGGGATGCGGGGCCTCCGGCCGGCGGCAATGGGGCCAAGCCGGCAGGGGAATCGACTCCCAGTCCCCGAGAGTGTCCCAAAAGCCCGTCTCCGTGCGGGGCGTCGGGAGCAGCACGGCCTCGGGGGACAGCCCCTCGGCATCCCCGCCCCAGGAGTTGGGGCGCCGCCGGCCGGGCGTCCACGCCTCCGGGGAGTCCCTGTCGCAGCCCTGCTCCCAGGCCGCCGCCAGGGCCTGGAGTGTGCCGTGGCGACGCCGGAGGCTGTCCCGGAAGGCCCGGCGCATGTCGGAGTTGTCCAGGTCGTGCGCCATGATGATGTCCTCTTCCCCCATCATGAACCCCGCCACCACGGGGCGGTCGCGGTAGCGACTCAGGATTCTGCGGTGGGCAAGGGCGTTGGCTTCGGCCGCCTCGGGGTGGAGGTAGTACCGGGTGTGGTACGGCGCCGGTACGGCGTCCCAACTGGCCGCCCAGTGGAAATCGCACTCGATCATGACAAAGCGGCCATGGGACTGACAGCGGTCGAGGAAGTGGTCAAGCACCTCCACCGCGCGGGCGAACTGGGGCAGGTTCGTGCCTCGGGGTTGCTGCTCGCAGGCGTTCCAATCCCCGTTGCCATCGAGGAGCCGGTGCCAGCCGAGGAAACGCAGGTAGGGGTGCACCTCGGCCTGTTCCATGAGGGTGAGGTCGTGCTCCAGACGGTCGAAATCGAACTCACTCCAGTGCAGGACCCACGAACCAGCCACCTTCTGGTTGTAGACGTTGAAGAACAGGTGGCGCACCTGGCCGCCCGCGTCCACAACCTGGCCGCCGGCGCTGTCCAGCTTCAGGTGCGCGGCGTACTGGGCCGCGTAGACTGGGTCCGTATAGGTTCCCACGAACACGGGCCGAGGACCGTCGCGGTCGAGGGCCCAGCCGGCTCGCAGGGCCTCGTTGTGGCGGCCCAGACGGGCGGCCAGCAATTCCCGGGGCATCAGGGCGAACTCCCGATGCCAGGTCTGCGCCTGGCCGCGGCTGCCGTAGTAGTCGTCCGTCTCCTCGACCGGCTGCCAACCGTCGCTGGGGGCAGCCCCGCGCGGCCAGCCCTCCGCCGGGGCCGGGCAGTACTCCCAACTCCGGTCCGTCACCGCGTCGGCGAACTCCCCGTCGGCAAGCTCCACGCGGACCTGCATGTAGAGGGTCGGATTCCATTCGGACCAGACCCGCACATCCAGGCGGTTGGGACCCTGACGCACCCAGTCGGTGACCTCGAAAAAGGCGGGCACGCGTTCCGGTGGAACACTTCGGTACTCGCAGACCAGAGTGCCGTTGAGAAAGACCGCCAGCGTGTGCCAGCCCGTCAACGCCAGTACCGCCCGTCGCGGCTGACTCGGGCTCTCGAAAACCCCCCGTACATAGGCATGGCGATGCCCCGGCGCCTGGATCGTGAAGGCGTCGTCCGGAAAGAACGGCGAGACGTCGCCCTCCTTCAGCCAGCCCCCACAGACACCCGAACGGTCCCCCCGCCGCAGGCAGGAACCCCACGCCGACGGAACTACTGCCGACAGCAGAAGAGCAAGCAACAGGCAGGCACCCGAACGGGCCCCGCGGACATCGATCGCAACCCGGGAACTCGTCATGCGACATTGCCCCCCGATGACTGCCGGCATCCCACACGGCGTGTCCCGGCAGTATACCCGCCAATACACACCACCGCGAGCCGCAATGCCTCAGCCAAACTCGCGAATGGCGCGGGAAACGGCTCAGCAGGAGCTTCGCCCTCCAGTCCGAGTCGGGCATGCGACGTCCCCTCCCCTGGAGGGCGAAGCTCCTGCTGAGCCGTTTCCCGCATTGGACTGACGCTCCTCTCCTCAGTACGGGGCGCGGCCCTCCGCGCACCCTCCCGTCGGGAGATCGGCCGTCGAGGGCGCCGGCCGGTACGGGGGACCGGCCGAAGGTGGAACAGGCATCCCGCCTGTGGCCTGGCAGCGCAGGCGGGACGCCCGCACGACTCTCGGGACACCCAACCGAATTCCGTGGCCATAGGCTTGTATCCCCTCAGACGGGCGGCAATGGTATGCCTCGGAGAACATTGCGGCAACGGAACAGAGACCCGGAACACCGTACCCGGCAAAAGGCAAGGTGAAGCTGCCGGGCGACGGGAAGATGGTCCCGCGAGCCGAGCGGTTCCCAGTGCCACTTGATTCGTGGTAGCTCGATGGGTATATCCTCGTCTTCCGGTTCCTCCAGTTCCTTCGCAGGAGCTTCCTGAAGCACGTTGATTATGCGGATGGCCGCGAAGGCGATGCGCAGGCCGCTCCGGGGCCACGGGACGTACGGATCACCCTGGGAGTACGCACATGAGCTGGGTCATCACCCTGATTCTCGGCGGGATCATCGGCTGGCTGGCGAGCATCGTCATGAAGACCAACGCCCGGATGGGCTGCTTCGCCAATGTGCTGGTGGGGGTGGGCGGCTCGCTGCTTGGCTTCTGGATCGCGGGACTGCTGGGCATCGCCCCCACGGGCTTCCTCCGCTTTGTGGTTGCGCTCGCGGGAGCGGCGCTGCTGATCTTCCTCCTGGGCAAACTCGGCTTCTTCCGAAGAAGGTGACGCCGCCCCCCCGGCGCGGCGGACGAAAGGACGACCATGAACACTCCGCTTGACGTTCATTCCCTCCCCGGGATTCCGATCGGGGTGTCGTCGTACACAGTGGGCACGATGATGTTCGGCAGCCGGGCCGACCCGGCCGAGTCCCGCCGCATCGTGGACCTGGCGCTGGACCGGGGCGTCACCCTCTTCGA
>JAFGRS010000026.1 GCA_016935045.1 Lentisphaeria bacterium
GGGGACCGCCTGTTCGTGGTCAGCGATGACGGGCATCTCTACTGCCTGGGAGCCGGCGACGGCGCCCTGTACTGGAGGCTGCGCGGCGGCCCGACCGACAGCCGGGTCCTGGGCAACGGTCGTCTGATCTCGCGCTGGCCTGCCCGGGGAGGACCGGTGGTCGCGGACGGGGTGGTGTACTTCGCCGCCGGCATCTGGCCGTCGGAAGGCATTTTTCTGTACGCCGTCGACATGGCGAGCGGGCATGTTCTGTGGTGCAACGACCGGTCGGGGCACATCTGGATGGCGCAGCCCCATCCCGGCGCCAACGCATCGAGCGGGGTCTCGGCGCAGGGGGTTCTTGTCCTGGCCGGCGACCGGCTGTTGGTGCCGACGGGGCGAGGGGTGCCGGCGGTGTTCGACCGGCGCACTGGTGAGCTGCTTCACTTCCACCTGCAGGCGTATGGCCACCTGGGCGGGGCGGACATTGTGGCGGCGGGGGACTGGTTCTTCAACGGCAATGCCGTGTTCGGTCTGCAGGATGGGCAGCGCAATCCCCACGTACCCGGACTGCCGGTGGCGCTGACGGCCGCATACGGCGACAGAATCGTGCAACGGGGTGCTGCCGACCTCCAGGTCCTGCGCTGGGAACAGAAGGAGACCGCCGACCGCAAGGGAAACCCGTTGACTGCGACCGTCCTGACACCGGACCGGATCTTCTCCAGTTCCTGCAGGGCGGCATGCCTCATCGTTGCGGGGCAGACGGCGGTCTCCGGAGGGTCCCTCGCGGCTGGGTACGGGATCGAGGTCCTCGACCTGGAGTCCGGAGCGGCCCGGGAATACCTCGTCGCCGGCGAGCCCCTGGGACTGGCGGCGGCGGACGCGCGCCTGTTCGTGGCCACCGCGGGCGGCCAGTTGGTATGCTTCGGCAGTGCCGGCGAAGCACCCCCGAGCGTGCCCTCGGCAGCGGGCGCAGACGAGGCGCCGGCATTCGATTCCCCGGGGTTCCACGAGGCTTATGCCGAGGAGGTCGTGCGGCATACCGGCGTACAGGCCGGCTACTGTTTCGACCTGGGCTGCGGGGACGGGGCCCTGGCGTACGCCCTGGCGCAGCGGACGGCGCTGCGTATCTGCGCCTTCGATTCCGACCCCGCGACCGTGGCCAGGGCGCGGCGCAATCTGGATGCGGCCGGGGTCTACGGCAGCCGGGTCACGGTGCAGGTGGCGGAGAATTCCCTGGCGTCGCTTCCTGACTGCCTCGCCGACATGGTTGTGTCGAGCGCTGCCGCCCGGGGTCTCGCGCCGGCGTATCGGGAGGCGGACATGCAGCGGCTGGCGAGGCCCTGGGGAGGGGTCGTCTGTGTCGGCAGGCCGGGGGCCCTGACGGTGACCAGGCGGGGGCCTCTGCCGGGGGCGGGTTCCTGGACCCATCCGTATGCGGACCCGACCAACCGGAACTGCTCGGACGACACCCTCGTGCAGGGTCCCCTGGGGGTGCTGTGGTTCACGGACTTCGCCTTCCCCATGCCGAGCCGGCACGGCCGCGGCCGCCCACCCCTGTTCCTCGACGGGCGCCTGTTCATCCAGGGCCTCGACGCCCTGCTGTGTGTCAACGCCTACAACGGCAGCAAACTCTGGGAGTATCCCCTGCCGGGGATTCAGAAGGCCTACGACGGCGAACACCTGATGGGGACCTCGGGGACGGGCGGGAACGTCTGCGTCGGGCCCCACGGGCTGTACATCCACACCGGAGAGGAGTGTCACCGCCTCGACCCCGCCAGCGGCGAGGGGCTGGCACGGTTTCCGGCGCCGCCTCAGCCGGATGGCCGTCCGGGCACCTGGGGGATCGTGGCCATCGAGGGCGACACTCTCTTCGGTACCCTCGCCGACACCCGGCACCTGGTGACCTACCGCTATCAGAAGGGGGACATGAGTCAGCAATTCACCGAATCCATCGGGCTCTTCGCCATGGACGCCATCACCGGTGCGCTGCGCTGGCTCCACCAGCCGCGGCAGTCCATGCGGCACAATGCCATCGCCATCGGCAACGGACGCATCCACCTGATCGACCGAGCCCCAGCCCTGGGAGACCGGGAACGGGAGACCCGTCGCGGCATCCCCGACCCCGAGGATGTCCACCCCACCGGACGACTGGTTACGCTGGATGCCGCCAGCGGCAGGATCCTGTGGGAGTCCGACGAGGAGATCTACGGCACGACTCTGGTGCTGAGCCCGGAGCACGAGATCCTGCTCATGTGCTACCAGGACTGGCGCTTCAAGTTGGCTTCCGAACGCGGGGGACGCATGGCGGCCTTCCGCGCCGGTACGGGAGAGCGCTGCTGGGACATCGAGGCCTCCTACCAGACCCGTCCCGTGCTCAATGGGCGGACCATCTACCTGCAGCCCGGGGCATGGGATCTGCTCACGGGTGAGCGGACCGACTTCACCTTCCAGCGTTCCTACGGCTGCGGCATCGCGGCCGGTTCCACCCACATACTGCTGTTCCGTTCCGCCACCCTCGGCTACGTGGACCTGGTTCACCCCCGTGGCACCGAGAACTACGGCGGCATCCGCCCGGGGTGCTGGATCAACGCGATACCCGCCGGCGGCCTCGTCCTCATGCCCGATGCCACCGACCGCTGCGGCTGCAGCTACCTGAACAAGGCGTCCATCGCCCTCTGCCCCTACGGGCTCCGTCCCCCCGCCATCGCCCCCGACGGCGCCTGCCGCGGCGCTCCCTTCGATGTCTCCCTGGCGAGCGAGCGGGAGGACGGCAGCATTCACTACACCACGGACGGAACCGCCCCGACCCTCCGCTCGCCCCTGTACGGGGAGCCGTTGACCGTCCGGGACCGCATGCGTCTCCGCGCCAGGGTGTTCGTTCCCGGACTCCCTCCCAGCCGCGAAGCCGCCGCCGAGTTCCGCGTCGACCCCCATCTCATCGCCATGGATGCTCCGGGCTGGGCGGTGGTCGACAGCCCCGGCGGCCAGCCGCCCCGCGGCGACTGGCGCGTGGCGGGGGATGTGGTGCGGGAGCACTCGAACCTCTACGTTGGCGTGGCCGGCGATGCGGATCCGACCGTGGACCGCCCCGGGACGTACCGCGTCTACAGCCCCGGACACACGTGGGCAGACGGCGAGTGTACCTTCGAGATCTCGTCCTCCGACAACGACGGCCTCGGCGTCGCCTTTCGCTTCGGCGGAGCGGACAACCACTATCTCTGGTCCATGGACGCCCAGCGCAGCTTCCACGTCCTGGGCCGGAGGCGGGACGGGGCATTCGAGGTCCTGGCCCGGAACGGCGCCGCCTACGAGCCCAAGCGGTGGTACGAGATCCGGGTCGTTCTCGATGGCCCGCGCCTGAGCGTGTACGTGGATGGCACGAAGGACCTGGAAGCGGTCGACGACAGCTTCGCGACCGGCGCCATCGCCCTCTATGCCTGGGGCA
>JAFGRS010000228.1 GCA_016935045.1 Lentisphaeria bacterium
CCGGAATCCCGGTACGGGGCGCGGCCCTCCGCGCACCATCCCACAAGGGGATCGGCCGTCGAGAGGGCCGGCCGGATTGGGGACCGCTGCAACTGCCGCGGCAATGGCTGGCACGAACACCGTTACCTGGTCCTCCCCGATGACTCGGCGTGGGCTCCGGGCGGCTTCGTGGTCGTCGAGGCCGAAGAAGGTCCGTGGGGGCGCCGCCGGTCCTGACCGTGACCGCCATGGTGGAGGAAGTGAACGACGCCGTGCTGTTCGACCGCCCCCTTTCCTGCGGCCGGGTGCGTTCTCTGGGCAAGGCATTGGCACGCCGCCAGGGGCTTCCCGGCGGCGGCGTTGCGAAAGATGTTGTTGAAGTGGAATTGCGACGGTATACTCGAAATTTGGTGTTCTTGCGTCTTTGTCTTCGTGCAGCCAGACGGGGTGGGCATGTTGCCATGCGACAGGTTGGTCGTCCTGCGGGGTTCGCGGCGTGGTTTGTCGATCGTTCTGGAGGGCGACGAGATCCTGCTGGGCCGGGACCCGGATTGCGACATCGTCATCGAGGAGGATTGGGTATCGCGGCGTCACTGTCGCCTGCTGCGGTGGGGCGATCAGTGGCTGATTGAGGATCTGTGCAGCACCAACGGGGTCACGGTAAACGGGGAGGCGGCTCAGGGTCGAGTCCCCCTGGCTTCCCGGGACCGCATTGGGATCGGGGATTTCGAGTTCGCGTTGGTGGGAGGATCCGGAGACGCGAGCGGGGCGCCGGCGACGTTGCCTGCGGCCGCACCGCCATCCTCTCTGGACGGGCCGGGATCAGGGGCCGCGGCGCCGACGGCGCTGCGATCGGCGGAACCGTGCCTGCACATCGGGATGGAGCGGGTTCTCATCGCCCGGCCGGCGGAGCTGTGTTTCGACGTCGCGCTGACCATTCGCATGGAGACGGAACGGGAAGTGACGGACGGAGGAAAGATGCCGCTGGCCAAACTGGCCCGGAGAGGCACGCTGGCGGCGGATGTGCGCTTTGGGGGACGGTTTCGCGGGCGTTTCGGGAGGCGACGCTTCCTCCTGATGGACCGCTACGGGTTGACGGGACGGGTGGGCTGTACGCTGCGGCTGGGGCTGATGCTGCCGAAACGCACCGGGGACGGGCGGCGCGAGACGGTCGAGGTGGACGTCCAGTACCGTGTGGACCACGCCATCGTGGTTCCCAAGCTCACCGGTCCGGGTGTCGTGAACCGCAACGACGGGGGCATCTCGCTGACGGATGAGACGCGCATGGCCTCGGTTGCGGAGGGATCCGGGGACGCGGAGGCGACACGCCGCCTGCTGCATCCGGCCGCGTTCACGGGGCGTGCGGCCCCATACGAGGTCGGCTATGCCTCCTTGGTGGCAATCCTGGGGGGGGTGTGCGAATCCTGTTGTGGTGACGTGGAGCCGGCCAGGGGGTATACGGCCCTGGAGACCATGCGGGACCGGGTCTGCCGGGAGGCGGCGGGGCTCTACCGGGACTGGTACGGGGAACGGTGGGGGCACAAGGCCGTCTCCCACGACTCCCAGCTTACGGCTGGCGAGATCCGCTACCGCTTCGATGCTCGCGGGAAAATGGTGGGGCGGGCGCAGGCGGTGGTGGCCCATTCGCTCTACCGCTGGATGTGAGGCCGGATCCCCGTGCCCAGCCGGGACGGGCAGGAGCTGCGGAGACCGCCCCCTCCCGTGTTCCGGACAACCGGAATGGCCGCAGAGCAGATCCATGGTGGTGCGGCCGCGCGGCCCCGGGCGCTCCGGACGGTAGGGACGCGGTCAGCATGGCGGGGACCAACCCTCCCGGGCCTGGATCTCCAGGAAGCGGTTGACCTCGGGGGCGTTGGTGACGCGCAGGTTTCCGGCATCCCATTCGAGGGTCTGGCCGCTGCGGATGGCCAGGGCGCCCAGGAGGACAAGTTCCGTGAGGGGGGCCGCGTAGTCGAAGTTCGAGCCCGGCAGGGGGCCTTCGCCCCGGATGGCGCGCAGCCATTCCTCGATGGGACCGCAGTGGACCCGCGGGATGGACTTCCCGGGCAGGGAGTCCCGCACCTTCTGCATCCTGGACTCGGGGACGAGGGTGGGGCGGTTGGCCTGTGCCCCGAAGGTCATGATCGTGCCTCGTTCTCCCATGATGTACATGGCGTTGGGCGCCAGTTCCCGGTTCTCCTCGAAGGCGGGAGGTTCGAGCACCTCGTTGTCCCCCTCGTACCAGGTCAAGGTCATGGCGGGCCTGTCCTCTCGGGCGGCGAAGTGATACGTCACCACGGCGCCGAAAGCGGTGTGGGCCTCTGGGGCGGGTTCGTTGAGAGCGACCTCGATCCGCTCGGGAGGCCCCAGGTCGAGGGCGTAGAAGGGGGTATCCAGGATGTGGCAGCCCATGTCCCCCAACGCCCCGCAACCGAAATCCCACCAGGACCGCCAGCGCTTCTCGATGTAGGCCGGGCTGAAGGGCCGCTCCTCCGCCGGCCCGAGCCATGCATCCCAATCCAGCCACTCCGGAACCGGCGCGACGGGAGGCGGCACGGACTCGGGGCGGACGAACCAGGGCGGCCGGGGCCGGTCGGTCCAGGCGTGGACTTCGAGGACATGGCCGATGACCCCGCCCTGGACCCATTCGCGCACCGTGCGGATGTCGTCGCCGGTTCGTCCCTGGTTGCCCATCTGGGTGATGACGTGGTGTTCCCGGGCGGCCTGCCGGAGGGCGCGGACCTCGGCGATGGTTCGGGCCATGGGCTTCTGGACGAAGACGTGCTTGCCCATGCGGATGGCGGTCATGGCGGCGGCGTAGTGGGTGTGGTCGGGAGTGGAGATGGTGACGGCGTCGATCCGGTCCCCCATCTCCGCCAGCATGACCCGGAAGTCGCGGTACAGCGCCGCGGCGGGGAATTGGGCGTGACGCGCTTCGAGGACCCGCGCATCCACATCGCAGATCGCCGCGATGTTCTCACCGGCACAACCGTTGCAGGCAAGGTCGCCGGTGAAACTCCCGGCACCGATGATGGCTACGTGAACCTGGTCCGGCATGGGATCCGACTCCTTTCGTTTCCTGCCCCGCCGGACTACCGCGAACCGACCCCGTGGGTCGGCATCGCGGGCTCCAACGGGCGGCGGCAACCGGCGTACACGCGCCCGGCTCTGCGGGAAACCGCGAGCCGCCCCCGTGGGTCGGCATCGCGGGCTCCAACGGGCGGCGGCAACCGGCGTACACGCGCCCGGCTCTGCGGGACACCGCGAACCGACCCCGCGGGTTGCCAGCGCGGGCTCCAGCACATCGCCCCATGCGGTTGCAGGGGTCTCTCACCGTTGGGGATGGCGGCGCATGGCCTCGAACAGCATCTCGACCGTGGTGAAGGCCAGGCAGGTCGTGGTATCCGCGCCGCCGTAGTAAATGGCAATGCGGCCGCTGGCGCCATCGCACAGGGCGGCACAGGGGAAACAGACATTGGGCACGAAGCCGGTGGTCTCGTAGGGTTTCTGGGGCCGCAGCAGGCTGTTGGCGCAGCGTTGGCGGACGCGCCACGGCTCGTCACTGTCCAGCAGGGCCACGCCCATCGAGTAGACATAGCCGTTGCAGGTATTGACCACGCCATGGTAGAGCAGGAGCCAGCCCTCGCTGGTCTCGATGGGCACCGGGCCGGCGCCAATCTTGAGCCCCTGCCACCAGCCCCCGCCGCGACTCATGACGTGCCGATGCCGCCCCCAGAAGGTCATGTCCGGACTCTCGCTGTAGAAGATGTCCCCGAAGGGCGTATGCCCGGTGTCGCTGGGACGGCTGAGCATGGCGAAGCGGCCGCCGATGCGGCGTGGAAACAGCACGCCGTTGCGGTTGTAGGGCAGGAAGGCGTTCTCCATCTGCACGAAGGTCCGGAAGTCGGTGGTTCGGGCCACGCCGATGGTGGGGCCGTGGAGGTCGTTGCACCAGGTGATATAGAAGGTGTCTTCGATGCGCACGAGGCGGGGATCGTAGGCGTAGTGGAAGCGGCGCAGGGATTCGTCCTCGTAGTCGAAGGGGATGGGAGTTTCCTCGATGTTCCAGGCAAGGCCGTCCCGGCTGCGGCCGAAGTGGAGGCGGGGGATGCCGTCGTGGTACTCGGTGCGGAAGACGCCGACGAAAGCGCCCTCGTGTGCCAGCACGGCGCTGTTGAAGATGCGGGAGGCGCAGGGGATGGGGTCCCAGTCCAGGAGCGGGTTGTCGCGGTAGCGCCAGACGGCGTCGCGGCCGTCGGGTTCGGGTTCCTGCCAGGGGATGGCAGGGATGTCGGGGCAGAGCGGGCGCGGGGACGGTCGCATGGCGTGCCTCCTTTTCAGCGTGGGAAGTAGACGTAACTGACGGGCGGTTTTCCGGTGGTCAGGAAGTAGACGGCCCCGACGACCATGAAGACGAGGGCGCCCAGGATCTCCGCGACGATCACGCCGATCATCAGGGACTTGAGGCGCTGGACCGTCTGCGGACCGCCCGTGCGCATCGCCACCCGCTTGATCAGCCACCCCGCCAGGAAGCAATGGGACAGGGTCCCCATGGACCAGGTGGCCCAGAGCAGGAACAGGACGGGGTGCAGGGGCCAGCGCGGCACCCTGACCCGCAGCGCCCCGAACACCAGCACGAACACGAAACCCAACCCCGTGGCCCACCAGAAGTACGGTTGGGGCTGGACAAAGGCCAGGCGTCGGTACCATGGCAGGGTCTCGGCCAAATCCAGGCAGCCGATGGCCTTGAGTTGCAGGACGGCCGGCTGGACCGCCTGGAACGGCACGCTGGGGATACGGATGCGGGACCAGTGGTAGCTCGTGCAACCGAACTCGTAGGTGGCCACCAGTACGGTGACCATCGCCAGGAGAACGGCGACGACGTAGAGGCTGAGAGCAGCGCCGGTCACGCGGCCCGGTTTCAGGCCCGTTCGTTCGCTGATCTTGAGGCCGTTGGTGAGGTAGGGCATGAGGGCCTGGCTCTGGTCGATGCAGAGGTTGGTGCACACCAGCGCGGCCACCATGATGCCCCCCGGGCCGAAGGCGTAGCCCCCGAGCATGCCCAGGAGGAAGCCGAAGGGCTGCCAGCGCGGGTGGATCATGAACAGGCCGGTCTCCGCACTGACGCGGGCAACGATGACGAAGGTCATGTGCATCAGCGCCACCGTCGCCACGGCCCAGGGCCATTCGAGGCCAAGGCGGATGGTGAGGGCGATCTGCGCCAGGCCGGCCAGCAGGCAGATTCGGCCGGCCCAGACCGCCCCCCGATCCACGGAGGCGCCCCCCGGGGGACGGAACCCGAGCACGCGGGCGAGGAGTTCGCCGTAGTACTGCCGTCCGGTGTAGAGCATCATCAGGGCGAAGGCGGTATAGCTTCCCGCCCGCATGTAGCCCTCCCAGCCGCCGATCGCATACTCGGTCGACAGGTCGATGCCGGAGGTCACCAGGGGCAGCGCGAACAGGCAGTAGAGGATCTGGGAGACCCCCAGGGTCAGGCTCACCTCGGAACTCAGAAAGAAGGCAAAAGCAATCACCAGCGGGAAGAGATCCAGGCGCAGGAGCATCGACCCCCAGGGGGGGACCTTGTGCAGCCAGGGCCACAACTGGCCCAGGGGAGCCAAGGACCAGGAAAGACTCACGGGAATCAGGACGCTCGGGAACCACCGCTGCAGACCGTTGTTCAGGCGGATGGCAAAGAGCACCCCGAACCCCACCCAGAACAGCCGGCTGCGGAGAATGTCCGGAAACGCGCGCTCCCGCGGCCGCCGCAGCAGGGCCTGGGCGAACTCGGCAATGGGATAGCTCAGGTGCTCGTAGTGGGACCATTGCCGATGCACCATCAGGGAGAGGCACGCCATCACGATGCCGCTGAGGAAGACCAACGGCAGCCAGGTGCGCAACGCGGGCATCCAGGCGTGCCAGGGCACCTGGGAGGTCGTCCGCTTGAGCCATGCCGAGGTGGATTCGCCGGCCACGGGGGTCTGGTCGGTGCCGGTGACGAAACCGGTCACGACCTCTTCGTGGTTTTCCTCCGTCCTGGCCACGAAGGCCCCCTCGGGCACGTAATCCATGAGCCCGTGTTCTTTCCAGCCCGGCGTCACCAGGTGCCAGTGGTGCGGCATGACGAGATTGTGGGGAAACTGCTCCATGAGACCGCGGCCGGGCACGCTGCAGGCGGCACAGGCCAGAATCACGACGGTGGCCAGTTCTCCCGGCGCCAGGGCCCACGATCGGCGCAGACGGTGCAGCAGGGGATTGAGCCCCGCGACCGCCACGAAGAGGAAGCCAAACACGATCACCGGCACCAGGTGGCCGCTGTTGAAGCTCTCCAGGTTCAGAATGCGGTCGTTGATGTACCCCGCTCCCGCGATGAAGAGCGCGGCGGCAAAACCGATGATCAGAGAGCGTACGGTCATGGTTTTGTCCTGCGAAACAGTATGCCGAGAGGTCGTGGACCGGGCCTCGGGTACACGGATCCCGCGAGGGAGGCGCCATCGCGGGCCTCCCCGTGATGGGGTGCTCTTCCCGGGTATCGCACCGCCACAATGTAGCCGTTCGATGTTTGGAGGGAAGCCGGGCCGAATCGGATGACTCGGTGTATGCTATCGAGATATGGGGCATGGCAGGGCGCCGTGCCACCGACGGTGGAGCAGGAAAGGAGGATGTCCATGAAGCGCAAGGGTACAGCTCATCTCTGGATGGTTCCGGTGCTGGTTCTCGCGGGGTGCGTGGCCTTGCCCATGGCCCGGGAGGAGGCAGTCTGGCGGATCAACTGCGGCGGCCCGGCCCTCACCGATGCCGGTGGAACAGCCTGGATCGCGGACGGAGCCGCGGCCGCGGATGCCGCCCCCAGCGTCACCGGAGGACAGGCGATCGAGCGCCCCGCCTCCCTCGAAATCGCGGCTACGGAAACCCCCGAACTCTATCGGACGGAGCGCTATGGCGCCATGACCTACACCTTCCCGGTCCCCGACGGCGTCTATGCCGTGCGCCTGCACTTCGCCGAGACCTACGAGGGAATCACTGCCGTCGGACAGCGTGTGTTCACGGTCAACGTCAACGGCCTGCCCGCCCTGGTGGACTTCGACATCCTCCAGCAGGCAGGGGCCTTCGCGAAACCGTTCGCGCGCACCGTGGACGGAGTGGTGGCGACGGGCGGAAGCCTGCGGGTCGAATTCGTGCCCAAGACGCAGAACCCGGCCGTCAACGCCATCGAGATCCTGCGGGATTGAGCCGGAATCCCGGTACGGGGCGCGGCCCTCCGCGCACCATCTTCTGTTCCCAGTAAGGGGCGCGGCCCTCCGCGCACCATCCCGGAAGGGGATCGGCCGTCGAGGGCGCCGGCCGCTACGGGGGACCGCCTGAAGGCGGCACTACAAACCCCGGAACGCGCCGGCGAGGAGG
>JAFGRS010000229.1 GCA_016935045.1 Lentisphaeria bacterium
ACCAACGATGCCCATTACCTCCAAGCCGGAGACGCGGAGGGACACGACGCACTGCTCTGCATCGGGACGCAGAGCCAGTTGACCGACGAAAACCGGCTGCGCTTCTCCGGCGACCAGTTCTACGTCAAGACGGGGGAGGAAATGGCGGCCCTCTTTCCGGACTGGCCCGAGGCCATCGAAAACTCCCTCCGCATTGCCGAGGCCTGCAACCTCGTGATGCCGAAGAAGGAGAACCACTACCCCGTCTTCCGCCTCCCCGATGGCAGCGACGCCCCGGACAACCCCAACTGCCCCGTGCGCAAGGCCTGCCTGCGCCGGCTCTGCGTCGCCGGACTGGCCACGCGCTATGGCATTCAGGATGCGGACAGCCCGCCGGCAGGCGACGGCCCGGACGCGGCGCGCCGGGCAGAGTTGGTCGGGCGGATGGACTACGAACTGGATGTCATCGACAACATGGGCTATACGAGCTATTTTCTGGTTGTGTGGGATTTCATTGCCTATGCTCGGGGGCGGGGGATACCGGTGGGTCCGGGGCGGGGTTCGGGGGCGGGGAGTCTGGTGGCGTATCTGACGGGGATCACGAATCTGGATCCTTTGCGGTATGGTCTTCTGTTCGAGCGTTTTCTCAATCCGCAGCGGGTATCGCCGCCGGATTTTGACATTGACTTCTGTGAGCGTCGTCGGGGCGAGGTCATCGACTACGTGCGGCAGAAGTACGGTGCCGGGAGTGTGGCTCAGATTGGGACCTTTGGGACGTTGAAGGCGAAGGCGGTGCTGAAGGATGTGGCGCGGGTGATGGGGGTGCCCTTTGCCGACGCCAACCGCCTGGTGGCGCGAATCCCGAGCGATCCCAAGATGACGTTGGAGAAAGCGCTGGCGCTTCCCGAAGTCCGGGAGTTGATGGAGCGCGAGGAATGGGTGCGCCAGGTGTTCGAGAAGGGGCAGGTCCTCGAGGGGCTGAACCGCAACCAGTCCATCCATGCCTGCGGGGTCATCATCGGGGATCAGCCTCTCGAGAACCTGGTTCCCCTGGCACGGGGAGCGGGCAAGGAGTGGATTACCCAGTTCCCCGCCTATCCCTGCGAGGCCCTCGGGCTGCTCAAGATGGACTTCCTGGGGCTCAAGACCCTCACCATCATCCAGGACACGCTGACCATGGTCAACGAACGCGCGGGCACCGCCCTGGGCGCGGACGACCTGCCGTTGGACGACCGGGCCACCTACGATCTGCTCAACAGCGGCCACACGGTGGCCGTCTTCCAATTGGAGTCGGGGGGGATGCAGCAGCTCTGTCGCAGTTTCGGGATCAGCAAGATCGAGGAGATCATCGCCCTGGTGGCGCTGTACCGACCCGGTCCGATGGACTTCATTCCGGACTTCATCAACTGCAAGCTTGGCCGTGAGGTGCCGGAGTACGAGACCCCCGAGATGCGGGAGCTGCTGTCCGAGACCTACGGCATCATGGTGTACCAGGAGCAGATCATGCAGGTCTGCCAGGCGGTTGCCGGCTTCTCGCTGGCCGAGGCGGACATCATGCGCAAGGCCATCAGCAAGAAGGACGAGGACGCGTTGCGGGAGAACGGTGAGAAGTTCGTTCAGGGGGTGCTCCGCTTCAAGGGGTACTCCGAGGAGGTCGCCCGGCGGATCTGGAAGAGGATCGAGAAGTTCGCCAGTTACGGCTTCAACAAGAGCCACTCCGCCTGCTACGCCCTGATGAGTTACCGCACGGCCTACCTGAAGGCCCACTGGCCCGCGGAGTTCATGGCCGCGGTGCTGAACGGGGAACTCGGCAACGCCGAGAAGCTCGCCTTCTTCATCGCCGAGGCGCGGCGCATGGGCATCGACGTCCTGCCGCCGGACGTCAACCGGTCGCAGATGCGGTTCGGCGTCAGTGAGGGGAAGATCCTCTTCGGTCTGGGGGCCATCAAGGGGGTCGGTTCCTCGGCGGCCGAGTCCATCATCGCCAGGCGTCGCGACGGCGGCCCCTACGGGAGTCTGCCGGACCTGTGCGAGCGCGTGGGGGACGCGCTCAACCGGCGCGTGCTCGAGAACCTCGTCAAGGCGGGGGCCTGTGACGGCTTCGGTCTGCGCCGCTCGCAGGCCTTCGACCTCATCGAGGAGGCCATCCGGCGCGCCCAGCACACCATCGCCGACCGCAGGACCGGGCAGCGGTCCCTGTTCGAACTCCTTGCCCCGGAGGACAGCCGGGGACTGGAACTCGC
The DNA here is from genome assembly GCA_016935045.1 of Lentisphaeria bacterium. GTDB lineage: Bacteria > Verrucomicrobiota > Lentisphaeria > Oligosphaerales > JAFGRS01 > JAFGRS01. The sequence goes on from JAFGRS010000229.1 coordinate 2,223, forward strand.
GCCCAAAGATCTCCCCGAATGGGAGCAGAGGGAGTTGCTCAACTACGAGAAGGAACTGCTCGGGTTCTATGTCACCGGACACCCCATGGACGCCTTTGCCGACCTGCTGCAGACCTTCCAGCTCGAGACCATCGCCGAGTTGCCGGCCCTCGCCAACGGCACGGGAACACGGGTCGGCGGCATCGTCAGCAGCGTCGACATCAAGCGCGCCCGACGGGACAACCGGCCCATGGCCGTGCTGACCCTCGAAGGCCGCGATGCCGAAATCGAGTGCGTCGTCTTCAGTGACCGCTACGAGGAGTGCGGGGAGGCCATCAAACCCGACGCCGCGGTCCTCGTCGAAGCCACCATCAGCCGGCGCGAGGGCGAGCAGATGCGCCTGATCGCGGAGAAGGTGATTCCCCTCCAGGAGGCCCCCGAACGCTTCACCGCGGAACTGCACCTCCGCCTCAACCAGGACGTCACCGACGACAGCCGCCTGGAGCAACTGGCCGCCCTCTGCCGGCAGTTCCCCGGCAGCGTCCCCCTGGTGCTCTGCCTGATCTGCCGCAGCGGCGAGATCGTCTTCGTCCAGGCCGATGGACTCCGGGTCGCCAATACGGCTGAATTCCGCGCCGGCCTGCACCGCCTTTTCGGACCCGACTGCCTGCTCCAGAAGGCCGGCACCGAACGCCCCCAACCCCGCGACCGCCGCCGATTCCGCCCCCAGGGCGCCGCCGAGACCTGAAGGGGCGGCGGCACGACTCCCCGCCACCACTGCCCTTGCGGCAGTGGAGCGCTGATCCGGGAGAAGGGGGGAAGAGCGGCGGCACGAGCGCTGCTGCCAATCCTGAAACAGCCCTGGCTCCCTTTTTTCCCGGCGACAGCCCTTGACACCCGGAGCGTATTGGTGTATTATTGTAGTGATTCACTAATCCAATCCTGCGAGGTATGGCGATGTCGGTCGAGGCTTCCGGGCTGTTGCGGGTGTTTCCCTCGTCGGGGGTACCGATTTACCGTCAGGTGATGGATCAGGTACGTGCGCTGGTGTTGAGCGGCCGCCTGGGGGGAGGCGAGTTGCTGCCCTCGGTTCGGGCGGTCGCGCTGCAGTTGGAGGTCAACCCGATGACGGTATCGAAGGCGTATTCGCTGTTGGAGGCGGAGGGTTTGGTGGAGCGTGTGCGGGGCACGGGGATGCGGGTATGCGGGGGTCTGCGTGGGGGGTCGGTTGGCGTACGTCTGGCGCGCCTGGGGCCGTTGCTCGAACAGGTAGCCGCGGCGGCGAACGGATTGGCCTTGACTCGGGAGCAGGTGTTGGCTGCCCTGGCGCCTCTGCTTTCGGGGAATGAGCGTTCCAGGGAGTGATGCGGAAGGAGTCAGCGGATGGACTCGACAGCTTCTCCGGTTTTGTCGTGCGGGTTGGTCAAGCGCTTCGGCGGGACGGTGGCCCTTGCGGGTGTGGATCTGTCTCTGGCCCCTGGCACCGTGACGGGTCTGCTGGGGCGGAACGGGGCTGGCAAGACGACC
>JAFGRS010000230.1 GCA_016935045.1 Lentisphaeria bacterium
TCCCTTGGAACAGCCTTCTACGAGGGTAGCGCATTGCGCCTCGTACGGGTCTGGGGAGAGGGACCTACGGAGCTGACATGCGCCCAGTGCAGAGGCAGGCATGTTTCAGGATCGGCGCCCGAGTCCCCGTCCCCCGTACCGGCCGGCGCCCTCGACGGCCGATCCTTCCCGTCCCCTGTACCGGCCGGCGCCCTCGACGGCCGATCCCCTTCCGGGATGGTGCGCGGAGGGCCGCGCCCTGTACCGGGATTCCGGCTGTACCGGCCGGCCTTGCCATTGGGGTCGGACCACTGGAACGTATTGCAGAACAGTGAACTACGGCAGATCCCAGGCCTCTGGGACGCCCTAAAGGCCTGCTTTTGGCCCCCAAACGGGCGGGACAAGCCCAGGCCTGCGCGGGACCCCCGCACGGGAGACAGTCCCCGACGCGAGCGCCGAGTCGCTAAGGGCCCGCGCGGAAATAACTTCCCATTTTGCTGCAGGCGATCCCGGTTCCTGGCAAGGCGTGAGCGCAGCGGGCGTACCCGCAGTGGTACGTCCCGAGCGAACAACGCCGCCAGGGAGAGGGAGCGGCGCAGCCCTTCGGGGCGAGGCGGCGCACAGCCATCCGCTGCGTTACTCGTCGGTTACATACCTCAGGGTATGCGCCCTCCTCGTGCCTTGCGGATGACCATGCGGCGCCGCGCCAAAATGTGAAGTTATTTTCGTGCGGACCCTAAAGGCCCCATTCCCAGGCAGAAACTGCGGCTTTAAGGCCGATTCCGGCTCCTGATTCGGAGTTAATATCCTTGCCCCGAAGTGTTTGCGTTGGTCCGACCCCAATGGACCTCACTCGCGGTTCTCCCGTGCATCGTCCCGGCTACGGATCCTGCGGCGGCTCGGGCTGGATCAGCAGTTCCGGCAAGGGCGTCCCCTTGGCCGGCCGGATACGTGCGCACATTCCCCAGTGTCCCCCGATCTGGGTGACTTTGACCAGCAGGCTGTTCCAGCCGGCCTGGAACGTGACGTCCGCCTTGTCCGCGGCCGGCTTCACGGCCCGCCGGGCATCGTTCCGGTGCACCAGGGCTCCGTTGAGCCAGACCTTGACGCCGTCGTCGCTGCCCAGCTCCAAGGTCGCCTTCGTTGGGTCAGGGACATGGACGTGCGTGCGCACGTACGCGACCCGGTTGGTCCCGCCGAGGACCTTCTCGAGATTGACCACCCAACCCGCCTTCGCATCCTTCCCCGCCTGCACCGGCACCCAGGACACCGAATCCGGGTCGCTCTCGGGTGGAAACACCTCCTCGAACAGCTTCTCCGGCGCCACGGCCGTTTCGCCGAAGGGCCCGCAGAGCTGCCAGTCCACCAGCCAGCCCTCCTCGACGTCGGGCCCCCGCATGGCCTCGATGATTCTGCCGCGTGTCGCGTCATCGAGGGGCAGGTCGAGGAGTCGGCGCAGGGAGGCCGCGGTGCGGGCGGCGCGGCCTCTCGGCACCCGGGCGGCGGCGCTCACGGCGGCGGCGACCGCGGCGGCACGCAGCTCTTCCCGGTTCGCCAGCTCGACGGCCAGGTCCACCGCGCCGGGGTCCGCCAGATTCCCGAGTCCGGCCAGGACCTGGTTGGCTTCGCCGGGCGCGGGCGTCAGGTCGAGGGCCTCCCGGAAGAGGGTGAGCGTTTCAGCGGCGGGGCGTTCCGAGGGCACGCCGAGGAGTCGGACGTAGCCCCGGAAGGCAAGGGTCTTCCGGGTCGTATCGGCGGCGGTTTCGACGCTGCTCCGCAGGGCCGGCAGGGCATCCGGGGTACTCCAGGCGGCCAATGCCCGCATGGCTGCTTCGGAGACCTCGGCTTCGGGGCTGTTCCGGGCCTGGGCCACCGCTTCGAGGGCACGTGTGCCCCCGAGTTGGGCGAGCACGCGGAGGGCGGCGGCACGGGCTGCAGGTCCCGCCGGCTCTACGGCGGCCAGGAGAGCGCCCACGCGCTTCGCGTCGTCCGCTTCCCGACCGAGGCAACGCGCCAACGCCCCCTCGGCGGCCGAACTCTCCTTGCCCGAGACCGCCGCCGGGAAGCGCAGCAACAGCGCCTCGGCATGGCTTGCCGGGGCGAGAGTTCCCAGGGCACGCCACGACTCGATCCGCAGTCCCTCGTCCTCGGCCCCCAGCCACTCGGTCAAGGCCCCCACGCTCTCGACGCATTGGCGTTCGGCCAGCAGCGGCACCAGCGCCGTCCGTTCGGCAGCAGGAAGCTCCCCGAGAGCCGCCAGCAGGGTCTCGTCCACCCCCGCTCCGGAGAACCCGGCCAATGCCTCCCGCGCCAGAGACGCCACGGCGGGATCGGCGTGCGCCCGCACCAACAGCGGCACGGCACGGGGATCCCCCAGCTCCGCCAGGGCGCGCAGGGCAGCCGACCGCACACCCATGTCGGCACTGCCGGCCTCTGATGCGATGGCCTCGAAGGCCCCCGCCTCGCCGCGCCGCCCGAGGGCCGCCAGGACGCGCGCGCGGCAGCCTGGCGCGAGTGCCGGCAGTCGGTCTGCCAGCCGTGCCGCAATCTCCTCTCCCGGCATCTCGGCCAGCATGGCTTCGCCCAGGGCCGCCTGGCGTTCACCCTCGGCCATGAAGGCAAGCACATCGCCAAGAGCTTCGGCCCGGAGCAGGCGGGTCAGCCCCGCCAGGGCCGCGGACCGCACATGCAGCGGGGCGCCCGGGTCCTCGAGCACTGCTCGGTACAGGGCCAGGGCCTGATCCCGGCTGCCCTCGCCTGCCGCAGCCCCGGCACAGGCCAGGCGGGCATCCCGGACGGCCGCCGCGTTCGTGTCCGTAACAGCCAGCTCCAGCAGGGCCGGGGCCGCCGCCAGCCCCATCCCGCCCAGGGCCCGAACGGCGGTCGTGGCCGTGGGGCCATCCGCGGCGGCGGCCAGGCCGACCAGTTCCGGTATGGCGGCAACATCCCGGCGCCGCGCCAATGCCTTGAGCACCGGCAGACGCGCCACGCCCTCCAGCCGTTCGAGGGAGGTGCGCAGTGCCTCGCCCGCCGCGGGGACGGGCATTTCGGCCAGGATGTGTGCCGCCAGCGTCGACAGAGTTGGGTCTGCCAGAGCCATGCCCAAGGGAGCAATGGCTCTCTCGCCGCCCACGACGAGGAGGAGACGGCAGGCGGCATCCCTCCCCTCCGCCGTCGCGGCGGGGTCTTCGAGCACCTCGATCAGGCGCGCCTCAATGGCCGGATGCTCCTCCGGCGGCGACGTCCGCACCAGGTCCCACGCGGCATGCAGCGCCGCGCGGTCGCTTCCCGCGGCGAGGGTCCGGAGTTCGGCCAGGGGATCGGAGGGGCCCTTTGCCGGAGGGACGGCCGCCCCGGTCCCGGCCGCCACGCTGGGACGGTCGTCCACCACCAGGTCACCAAGCGCATACTGGATGCCCGCCAGGTAGTGTGCCAAAATGGCCGGCTCCAGGAAGACCTCCGGGTTGTGGCCAAGACTGCAGTAGAACACCCGCCCCCGGCCCTCCCGCCGCAGCCAACTGATGCCGAAATCTCCGTCCGTGCGGTGCATCCGGGAGGCATCCACGGCGGCGGTGGCGGCATCCGTCAGGTCCAGGCTCAGCAGCACGCGGTGCGTCTCCCGCGAGTAGGGCCCCTTGATCTGGTAGATTTCGTCCCGGATGCGGAACCCCTTGCCGCCGAAGGAGAGGTTGAGGGGGTGGGTCGGGTCGTCGATCTTGACGGCCCACGTCCCCCGGGCCGTCCACGGGTGCCCGTCGAACTGGCCTCCGATCAGGGCCACACCTTCCGGCCAGGAAGGAAAGTTGTCCGTCGCGGCATGGCTCCCGATGAGGCCCTTGCCTCCCCGCACGAAGTCCATCAGGGCCAGCCTGTGGGCCGGGTCCGTGAAGGCCAGCCGCGTGGTGTTGTTGAGCAGCACGGCGTCGTAGACCGCCAGGTTCTCGGCGGCGAAGGCCGACATCTCCGTGCTCTCCTCGGTGGTGAACGCCCCCGTGCGCGAGCCCAGCAGGCGGAACGCGGCGGCGGCCGTGGGAATCACGGCGTGAACCGCACCCTCGCAACGGGAGAATACCAACACGCGCCTCTCCGACGCCGGCCGCGCCGGGGACCGCTCCGGGAGGGCCGCCTCGATCCGCGCCAAAACCTCCGGAGATGGCGGCACCAGGACCCGACCGCCCGCGCCGGCGGCAGCGCCCTGCAGGCTCCCCAAACCCACCCGGGCCAGCAACAGCAGCAGGACTCCGCGCACGAAAGGGCGCGACATGCCGCGACGGAACAGAGCGGAATGGGATTGCATCTCGGTGGACTCCATCGTGACTCCTGCCGGACCCGCCGGGCGCCGGCTCCACGCGCACTCGGCTTCGGCAGCCCTGATCCGGACGGGCCTTCGCCGAGCCGCCAACGCCCCAACCGATTCCGTCGCGATCCAACTCGCCCACGATCGTACAGGCTGGGCAGGGTCGGCTGCGCCTACGCCGTGCACTCCCGCGAGCCGGCCGATGGCGTGTCCCTTCGCGTGTTTCGCGGTCCACGAATGGCTCAGGTCAGATCAGCCACTCTCCTCGCAGCGGGCGGGACAGCATCCGATTGGCTTCGGGGTCGCCAACGAAGGTCTCGCGGTCGGGATCCCAGGTCAGTTCACGCCCCAGCAGCATGGCGATGTTGCCGAGGTGGCAGACGCTCGCCGAGCGGTGCCCGATCTCGGGCGGGGCCACGGTCTCGCGCCGGGTCGCCACGCACTGCAGGAAGTTGTCGTGGTGACTGGCGCTCCGGTAGAGGTGCACTTCGTCGGGACCGAACTCCGTCTTGAGCAGGGACTTGGGCTCGGCGTCGATGCGCCGGCGGCTGACGCACACCCAGCCCTCCGTGCCCTCGAAACGGACCCCGTTCTCGCCGTCGTCCCGGCAGGTCAGGGTCACTCCGTTCGCATAGCGGTACTCGACCACGAAACGGGTGGCCACGTCGAACAGCCCCGAGGTGGGGAATTCTCCCTTGCCTCGGACCGCCACCGGGCCGGAGCACTCCATGCCCATGCCCCACTGGGCGATGTCGTTGTGGTGCGCACCCCAGTCGGTCATCTTGCCGCCGCTGTAGTCCCGGATCCAGCGGAATGTCCCGTGGCAGCGCTTGGCGGTGTACGGCGCCCAGGGGGCAGGCCCCAGCCAGAAATCGTAGTCGAACCCGTCCGGCACCGGCATGGTGGGTTCGGCAGCGCAGGAAGGCGCCTGACCGATCCGCGTCTCGACCCGCCGCAGCTCGCCAATGCGCCCGTTGCGCACCAATTCACAGGCGAAACGGAAGTTGCGCCCGGAACGCTGCTGGGAACCCGTCTGCAGGACACGACCATAGCGCCGCGCCGTCTCCACCAGCGTCCGACCCTCGGCGATGGTCAGCGTCAGAGGCTTCTCGCAGTAGACATCCTTGCCCGCCCGCATGGCCGCGGCGGCAATGGGCACGTGCCAATGATCCGGGGTACACACGGCCACGAGGTCCACCTCGGGACGAGCCAGGGCCTCGCGGAAATCCCCGTAGACCGCGCAGTCGTCGCAGGAGTCCTTGCCGAGACGGGTGGCGCAGTTCCGGTCCACCGTCTCCTTGCGGGTCACGGCACGGGCGCGGTCGACGTCACACACCGCCACCACCCAGGTCCGCGGATCGCTCGAGAAGAAGGCCGTGTGCCCCCGGGAGATGTTGCCGCAACCCACAATCGCCACGTTCAGGCGCCCGTTCGCCCCGGGCTCCCCCCCCGCGCCCAGGACCCGCCCCGGAACCAGCAATGGAAACGCCACCCCCCCGGCATACCCCAGGAACCCACGGCGCGACAGACCGGACCGCACACCTTCGCTCATCCTCGTACCCTCCGCAGGGCGGGCAAACCACGTCACCACAACCCTGCCACGCGAGTTTCCGGATACGCCCGGCACGTCCGAGGGCAGCTACCCCCGCTCTTCCATCGGCACGAAATGCCGCAACGTGGGGCCGGTGTAGACCTGCCGCGGCCGCTGGATCCTGAACTGCGGATCTTCCATGGCCTCCTTCCAGTGCGCGATCCAGCCCGGCAGGCGGCCGATGGCGAACAGCACGGTGAACATCTCCTTCGGGATGCCCATGGCGCGGTAAATGATGCCGCTGTAGAAATCCACGTTGGGATAAAGCCTGCGCTCCTGGAAGTAGCTGTCTTCGAGGGCCCGCGCCTCCAGTTCCAGGGCGATGTCCAGAAGCGGATCCCGGCTCTGCAGGCAGGCCATCACGTCGGCACAGGTCTTCTTGATGATCTTCGCTCTCGGGTCGTAGCTCTTGTAGACCCGGTGCCCGAAGCCGTAGAGCCGGAAGGGGTCCTTCCTGTCCTTCGCCCGCTCGATCACCCGTTTCACGTTGCCCCCCTCCCGGTGGATCGTGTCGAGCATCTCGATCACGGCCTGGTTGGCGCCCCCGTGCAGCGGA
>JAFGRS010000231.1 GCA_016935045.1 Lentisphaeria bacterium
GAGGCCGCGGGCGCTCCATCCCCCTGGAGGGCGAAGCTCCTGCTGAGCCGATTCCCCTGGAGGGCGAGGCGCCGCTGAGCCGTTTCCCCTGAGGCAGTGGGTTTTTGGGGTAATGCCTCAGTCAAACCCGCGAGTGCCCGCGCGGCCGCGGGCGTTCCATGCCCCCTGGAGGGCGAGCGTACCGCGAGCATCCCGGCGTTGACTGAGGCGGTACTTTTTGGGTCCCGTGTGCCGTTGACGGCGCCCCTCGCGGGGCTACACTTGCGGAGGAGTCATGGTAACGGGGTCCCGGTGGCGCAGGCATGCGAGGAGGTCGTTCGTGGCACGTCAGGCATCTTCTCCGCCCATCCAGGTGGATGGCATCTTTCCCGGGCTGGCCGTGGTCGCGGATGCCGTGCCGGCGCGCACGGAGACGGGGATCGGGGCCCTGATGCCCTGGGCGGACCGCCTCTGGTTCGTGACCTATGTGGCGCACAAGGCCGGGACGGGATCGGGTACGGGGTTGTTCAGCGTCGATGCCGAGATGCGGTTGACCAAGCACCCCGCGAGCGTGGTGGGGACCTACGCGAACCGGATGATTCACCGGGAGACGAATCAGCTCATCATCGGGCCCCACCTCATCGACACGGAGGGCGGGGTACGGACGTTCGATGCCCTGGTGAATGTGCGTCTGACGGCGGTGGCCCGACACCTCGAGGAACCGGCGCGGAAGGTCTACTTCCTGGGCATGGAGGGCGAGTTCTTCGAGGCCGACGTCGAAACGCTCGAGGTACGCCGGCTCTTCGATCTGCGCCGGGAACTCGATTTCCGGCCCAAGGCATACCTCCACTTCAAGGACGCCTTCACCGGCCATGGCCGCGTGGTGGTGGCCAACAACGCCTACGAGGGCCGTGACTACGACGGCCCCGGCGCGGACGGACGCCTGGCGGAGTGGGACGGCCAGGGCTGGAAGGTCCTCGAACGCTGCCAGTTCAACGCCGTCACGGGGCGCACCAGCATCGGAAACGCGATCTTCGCGGCCGGGGCCGACAACGCCTCGGCCATCCTCGAGGTCTACCTTCCCGCCACGGGGTGGCAGACGTACCGCCTGCCCAAGGGCACGCACACCCAGGACAACACGGTCACCACCGAGTGGCCCCGCATCCGGGAGGTGGAGTCCGAGCGCTGGCTGATGAATGCGTCGGGGATGTTCTACGAGCTTCCCGCCATGCAGTACGCCAACCGGGTGTGGGGCGTGCGGCCCGTCTGCACCCACCTGCGCATCATCGGGGATTTCTGCAGTTGGCGCGGCCTGCTCGTCCTGGCGGGGGACCAGACGACCCCCATCGGGGACAGCAACCCCTTCGTGGGCCAGCCCCAGGCCAATCTCTGGTTCGGCAAGACCGACGACCTCTGGCGCCTGGGCGGCAAACCCGCCGGCTGGGGCGGCGTCTGGCGACGCACCGAAGTCGCCGCGGAAAGCGTGTCGGATCCCTTCCTGATGACCGGGTTCGAGCATAAATGCCTCCACCTCAGCCAACATGGCGCGCCAACCGCCGCCTTCCGCCTCGAAGTGGATTTCCTCGGCGACGGCGACTGGCATCCCTATGGCACGTTCGCGCTGCCGGACGGCGGCTATCTGCACCACGAATTCCCCGCCGGGTTCAGCGCCCACTGGGTGCGACTGCACTGCGACGCGGCTTGCACCGCCACGGCGCATTTTGTCTATACCTGATGCGGCAGAGCCCGACGCGGCGGGAGCGTAACCGGTGACTCCCCAATCCGATGGATCGGTTTCCCCGTCTGCCGCCCATCCGACCTGGCGGGCGGCAGTGAGCGGGAACGTCCTGGCCATGGGCCTCGTGAGCCTGTTCACCGATTTCTCCAGCGAGATGATGAACCCGCTCCTGCCCATCTTCATCGCGGGCCTGCTGGCACCGGGGAGCGATGTGACCGCTCGGGCGGCCCTCTTCGTCGGACTGATGGAAGGGATTGCCGAGACCACGTCGGCACTGCTGAAGATCGTCTCCGGCCGCATCAGCGACCGGCTGGGGAAACGCAAGGTGCTGGTTCTCGTGGGCTATGGCCTGTCGTCGTTGTGTCGTCCCCTGATGGCGGCCGCGGTCCACATCCCGCAGGTGGTTCTCCTCAAGTTCTTCGACCGCGTGGGCAAAGGCATACGCACCAGCCCGCGGGACGCGCTGATCGGGGATTCGGTACCGCGCGAGCACCGAGGCCTGGCCTTCAGTTTCCACCGCAGCATGGACCACAGCGGGGCCATTATCGGCCCCCTGGTGGCGATCCTGGTGCTCTACGGGCTGCTCGGCAGGACGATGTGGAAAGGAAGCACGGCTCAGCCAGGTGCGGAGGAAATGCGGGCCCTGCGCTGGCTCTTTGCGGTGGCCCTGCTGCCCGGTCTGGCCGCCATGGTTACCCTCGCGGCGAAGGTGCGCGAAACCACCGTCCCGGCGCAGACGGGGAAGGAGGCCGCCAGCCTCCAAGGGACGTGGCGGCGGCTGCCGGGCCGGTTCTACGCCTTTGTCGGCGTGGTGGCGCTCTTCGCCCTGGGCAACAGCTCGGACATGTTCATCGTCTTCCTGGGGTGGACCCGATTCGGTTTTGGCATGCTGCAGGTGGTGGCGCTCTGGATCGGGCTGCACATCTCGAAGATCGTCTTCAGCATCCCCGGGGGGCTGCTCTCGGACCGCATCGGGCGGCGTCCGATCATCATTGCCGGGTGGTTGGTCTATGCGGCCATCTACCTGGGCCTCGCCGTGGGCCGCAGTTCCCTGTTCTTCGTGTTCCTGGTGCTGGCCTACGGTTTCTACCACGGGATGACGGAAGGTGCGGAGAAAGCCCTCGTGGCCGATTTCACCCCGGCGGACCTGCGCGGTACGGCCTACGGGCTCTACCATGGGGCGGTGGGCCTGGCGGCGTTGCCCGCCAGTCTGGTGTTCGGCGCTGTCTGGCGCGCCTTTGGACCTGCCCCGGCCTTCGGGCTGGGGGCGGCCCTGGCCGCCTCGGCGGCGGTGTTGCTGGCGGTACTCCTGCGGGCCTCGTCTGCAATGCCCGGCATGCGGGAGACGGCCTCGGCCCGTTGAACAGCACCTCTGCGGCGGGTGCGACAACCAACTCATGGAGGAAGTGGCCATGGACAACGAACTGACTCCCATCGAGCAGACGTACCTGAAGGCGTCTGAGCGCACGCGTCGCCGACGCATGGCCTGGTGGCACGACGCCCGTTTCGGGATGTTCGTGCACTGGGGTCTCTACGCCCAGTTGGCGCGTCACGAGTGGGTCATGAACCGGGAGCGCATGCCGCTGCGCGAGTACGAGAAGCTCGCCGCCACCTGGAAACCGAAGCCCCGGGCGGCGCGGGAGTGGGCGGCGCTGGCGCGGGACGCGGGCATGAAGTACATGGTCATGAC
>JAFGRS010000232.1 GCA_016935045.1 Lentisphaeria bacterium
CGCTCGGCTCGCGCGACCTACTGTAGGCGCCACGAGCCGAGTGGCGCAAATCCCGAAAGAGAGTCGCGCTCGGCTCGCGCGACCTACCGCAAGACTGTCTTCTGTAGGCGCCACGAGCCGAGTGGCGCAGTCCGGAGTCGCGCTCGGCTCGCGCGACCCAACTGTAGGCTGCCCTTACTCGATGGCTTCGCCGCCCCCGGCGATGTTCTCGGGCGTGAAGAAGCGCGATCCGAGGGTGATTTCCTTTTCCACCGTCCTTCCCTGGAGGAGTTCCAGGGCTGTCAGGATGGCCTCGCGTCCGCCGGTCGGGTATTCGAAGCTGGCGGCGAGGATGCCCTGGCGTACGTAGGCCTGTCCTTCGTGGGGGAGGGCATCGATGCCGACGAAGAGCATCTCCTTCTCCCGCCCCGCGGCCTTGGCGGCGAGGTAGGCCCCGTGGGCTCCCGGGTCATTGTGGGCGTACACCAGATCGATGGCCTGGAAACGCGCCAGGGCAGACTCCATCTCCTTGCGGGCATCCGGTTCGAGCCACTTCATGTCGGCCTCGAAGATCACCTCGATCCCGCTGCCCCGAATTCCCTCCCGGAAGCCGCTGTTGCGGTCCTGCCCGGGTGTCGAGGTCATCAGGCCCTTGAGTTCGACGACCTTGCCGCGGCCGCCAAGCTTCGCCGCAATCCACTTCCCGGCGGCTCTGCCGATGCGCACGTTGTCCGCGCCGATGAAACAGGTGTATTCATCGCCGAGGACGCGCCGGTCCAGGACGATGACGGGGATGCCCTTCTGGACGGCCTGCGCGACCGGCGGCGTGAGCGGTGCGGCTTCCTTGGGGGAGATGATGATCAGGTTGACGCCGGCGCTGACGAATTCCTCGACCTGGGATTTCTGCTTCAGGGAGTCGTTCTGGGCGTCCTTGTAGATCACTTCGATGTCGGGGTGTTGCTCCGCCTCGGCCTTGATGTCCGCATTCATCTGCACGCGCCAGGGTTCGCCGAGGTTGCACTGGCTCATGCCGATGGTCCAGCGCGCCGCCGCCGGTGCCGGCGCCTCGCCCCCGGCTTCCGGCCGGCCGTCGGACGGTTTGCCCTTGCCGCAGGAGCAGAGCCAGCCCACACAGGCGGTCACGGCCGCCATCGAGACCCACCACCGCTTTGCCGAGATCATGGTGCACTCTCCTTGCTTGTCCGTCGCCGTCGCTGCATCGCACACCCGAAGCCCGGGGGAACTGCCGACCCGAACCTGGCCGAGACACCCGCGCCCTTGCCATCGCGCCGGCCCCAATACGGTCCTCCTCGCGGGGCCCGGGACCGCGCAGTTCGTCGTTCGGTCCGCTTCCGGCAGGCGGCGCGCGAGAAGGTTCCGGGGACAAGGAGACCGAGGGGACACCGGGGACGTAGGGGAGCGCGCGCCGCCCGGTCAGCAAGCCGAGAAGAAGAGGGCAGCCAACCAGCCGGTCGTACGGACGCCGTAAAGACCCCGGTGCCGCGCACCGGCACCCATGGCCCGAGAACACTCGTGGGTTTCCTCCGCTTCGTGGTGCATCCTCCAGGCTACACCTTGCGGCCGCGCTGGAACAGCACAGCCCCCACGATGATCGCCCCGGTGAGCATCAGGCGGTGGGCTTCGCCGACCGCGTTGATGCTGAGGATCTTCTCGAGGTAGCCGATGGTCAGGGCACCCAGGAGGGTGAGCCCCACGCCGCCGCGGCCTCCCATCAGGCTGGTGCCACCGATGACGACAATGGCGATGGCACTCAGCTCGTAGGACTGCCCGGCCTCGGGATCTCCCTGCAGCTCTTCCGCTGCCTGGCAGATCCCCGCCAGGGCGCTGAACAGGCCGCTCAGGCCGTAGGCCAGGAGCTGGGTGCCCCGCACCGGCACACCCGACAACCGGGCGGCTTCCTCGTTGCCGCCCACGGCATAAAGATAGCGTCCCCAGCGCAGTTTGGTCAACAGGATCCAGCAGAAGATCACGCAGCAGAGGAAGATGAGGGTCACAACCGACACGGAGCCGCCGAACAGCCGGGCGCTGATGAGTTCGAAGACACGGGGTGTGGAGACGTACTCGTAGCTTCCATCGGCCCGCTGGATTGCGGTGGAGACCTTCTGTCCGTGGGAGATCCACTTGGCCAGCCCCCGCGCCAACACCATCATCGCCAGCGTGGCGATGAACGGCTGCACGCGGAAGGCCGCGATGACCGCCCCGCCGGCACTCCCGAGGGCCCACCCCGCCGCCAGGCACAGCGGGATGGCGAGCCACGGTGGGACGCCCCAGCGGATCGTCATCAGGGAGAAGAGCACCGCCGTGAACCCCAGAATGCTGCCCACGGAGAGATCGATGCCCGCCGACACGATGACCAGGGTCATGCCGCAGGCCAGAATCCCGTAGCGGGACATGTGCCGCAGCATGTCGCGATGGGTCCCCGGGCGGAAGAAGGCGCCGTCGGCATGGAAGATCATGCCCAGGATGAGGATGAACAGAAGGGCGGTGAAGGCGCGGACCCAGGGAGTCGCGAAGACGCGTCGCAGGGTGGCGGTCCCCGGGGTGTACTCCGCGCGGTGTGCCATGGGGTCTTCATTCATGTGCGCTGTTCCCGTCGTCTTCCAGGGCGCACTCGCCCATGGCCGCGTGCACGATGGCCTCCTGGGACGCCTCGTGGCGGGCGAAGGTCCGCAGGGCCCGCCCCCGGTGCAGCACCAGGATGCGGTCGGCCAGCGCCAGCAGCTCCGGCATCTCGGAGGTGATGAGTAGGATTCCCATGCCAGCCTCCGTCCAGCGATTCATCAGGGTGTAGATGTCCTGTTTTGCCCCCACGTCCACCCCCCGCGTCGGTTCGTCCAGCAGCAGCACCGTGGGGGCGGTTTCGAGCCAGTTGGCGAGGACGACCTTCTGCTGGTTGCCTCCCGACAGCTCGTTGACCGCCTGCAGCGGCGACGCCGCGGCAATGCCCAGTTCGCGGCACTGTCTCGCGGCGGCATCCCGCTCCCGGCGCTCGCGGATCCAGCCCCCGGGAGAGAAGCGTCGGAACGCCGCCCGGGTGATGTTCTGCAGCACCGACATGGACAGGACGAGCCCATCGCGCTTGCGGTCGTTGCTGACGAAGGCGAGCCCGAGGCGGACGGCCTGGCGGGGATTCCGCACCGCGACCCTGCGGCCGTCCAGGCTGAGGCTGCCCCGGGGCAGAGGCCCATGGCAGCCGCACAGGGCCGCAAGCAGTTCGCTGTTGCCCGAGCCGTGGAGCCCGGCCAGGCCCAGGATCTCGCCCCGCCGCAGGGCGAAGGAGACATCCTGGACGGCCCAACGGGCACGCCCGGAGGGGTCCTTCACCCAGACGTTCTCGGCCCGCAGCAATTCCGTGCCCGGGTTGCCGGTCCGGGGGGGGAACTGGGCGCCGAGACTGCGGCCGACCATCCACTGGACGAGGCGGCCGGGGGGGAGTTGGGAGGCGGCTTCGGTGCCGACGCGGCGTCCGTCGCGCAGGACGGTGATGCGGTCGGCGAGGTCGTAGACTTCCTTCATGCGGTGGGAGATGAAGACGATGGTGCGGCCGCTGTCCCGCAGGTCGCGGACGACCTCGAAGAGCCTGGCGGCCTCGCGTTCGCCCAGCGCGCTGGTCGGTTCGTCCATGATGAGGATGCGGGCCTCACAGACCAGGGCCTTGGCGATCTCGATCATCTGCCGCGCGGCCAGGGGCAGGTCGCCCACGTGAGCCTCGAGCGGCACATCTACCCCGACCCGGCGCAGGGTCGCCGCCGCGCGCACCCGTTCCCCCCGCCGGTCCAGCCACGGAGAACGCCCCTCCCGACCGAGGAAGAGGTTGTCCGCTACGCTCAGCGAGGGGACCAGGGACAACTCCTGGTGGATCATGGCGATGCCGTGGCGGCCGGCATCCGTGGTGCCGCTGAAGCGGACCGGGCGGCCATCCAGGATCAGGTCTCCTTCGTAGTCCGTGTACACACCGCTGATGATCCGCACCAGGGTGCTTTTGCCGGCGCCGTTCTCCCCGGCCAGGGCGTGAATCTCGCCCGGAGCCAGGTCGAAGTCGACGTTTTCCAGGACATGGCGTCCGGAAAACGCCTTGCCGATCCCCTGCATGTGCAACAGCTCGGGCGGCATGCGTTTCGCGCCTCGGAATTGCTACGGATCACGTTGCCCCGCGGCGGCCGCGGCCTCGCGGGCATGCTCCCGGCCTCGAGCGACTGGAGCGGCCGCGGCCCCGCGGCCATCTGCCCGGGATGCCCCCGCGGGCATGGTCACGGTGCCATGACGACCGTGAGGGTTTCCCCGGCCTGGAGTTGCAGCGGCTGCGCGAAGGTCAGCCGGGCCCGGTCGGCATCGGTTTCGACGCGGCAGGGCAGGGGTTCCGCATTGCGTGCCGCCGTGGCGCGGACTTCCCTGCCCGCGCCGTGCGCGATCTCGAAGGAGGTCAGGCGGAGGCTTCCCCAGCGCAGTTCGAGTCGGGCCGTGGTGACCCCGGCTTCCTGTTCCCGGCGGAAGAGGCCCCAGCCCTCGGCGGCGGTGAAGGCGGCCCGGAAGTCGCCTTCGAGGCGGGGTGCGAAGGCGAGGGTCCCCTTTGGCCCATGGTAGTGGCAGCCGCAGAGGCCGAG
Organism: Lentisphaeria bacterium; assembly: GCA_016935045.1. GTDB lineage: Bacteria > Verrucomicrobiota > Lentisphaeria > Oligosphaerales > JAFGRS01 > JAFGRS01. The sequence goes on from JAFGRS010000232.1 coordinate 4,605, forward strand.
GTAGACACCCCAACTGGCCAGGGCACGGGCATAGTGATCGCCGCACTCGACTTCGTTGTAGGGGTTGTGTTTGGCGGGTTGGTAGCGCTCGTGGACGCCGCGGCAGATTGCCAGTGCCTGGGTCACCATCTCCTCCCAGGCCATGTGTCCGGCCACCTGGTACTCGATCCCGGTCCACACCTCGTTGCGGTAGAGCACGCCCTCGGCGAGGTACGGGCTTCGGGGCCAGGTGCAGGTGAACAGGCCCGCCTCGCCGGGACTGGCAAAGCGGCGCTGCGGCGGGTGCCGGGTGTTGTAGGCCGCCACGTCCGGTGCCCAGTTGTATCTCCACACCGATTCCAGGGCCGTGCGGACCTGCTCCGGGGGGTAGAGATACCCGAGCCCGAGGAGGTGCGCCCAGCCCTGGCCGAAGAGCTGGTCCGAGAGACAGCCCTCCCCGTACTGGTGCTTGGGGTGCTGGGCGAGGTCCACCTTCTGCACGAAGTACTCCCCGTTCCAGAGTTCCTCGACGCTGCGTTGGCGGCCCTTCTCGAAGATGCTCCGGCAGCGCTGGGCGAACTCGGCGTCCTGCATGTCGCGCGCCATCTCTTCGCCGGCGCGCAGGGCGGCGAGGTAGAGGGAGCCGACGAAGGTATTGGGTCCGACGAAGTTGATGTCGAAGGTATTGTGCTGGCTGTCCTCGATCATGCCGTCGTCCTTGCCGTCGTGGCCGATGACGTAGAGGAGTGCCTTGCGGATCGACTCCCAGTTCCGGCGCAGGAAAGCGTCGTCGGCCGAGCGGGTGTGTTCCCGGTAGGCCTTGAGCACGGTGCCGCACTGTCCGTCCGCCGCATAGGCCCGGTTGCCGCGGAATCCCACCAGTCCCGTGGCCGCGTCGAAGCCCTCGCCGAAGTCCTGCATCTCCCGCACCGTGCGCTCGAGTTCCGGGAAGAGGTGGGCCATGGCGTGTTCGTAGTTCCAGACGTGAGTGCAGGTGCCCGCGCAGCAGCCCACTCCTTCCCAGGCCCAGAAGCGGCCGTTGCCCCACCACTGGCAGGTGTCCGTGGCCAGGTTCGCGACCGGCGCGTGCAGGCGCAGCAGCAGCCAGCGCGGCAGCGTGCTGTCCTCGTAGAACGTGCGCTGCCAGAGGCGGGTCTGCGACTCGAGGCGCTGCCGGTTGCGGCGGACGTAGGCGACCACGGCCCGGGCGCTGTCGAAGCGGTTGGCGTACTCCCGCCCCCGCGGATGATTGGGAAAGCACCAGCCCAGGACCACGCAGCGGCGGAGGCTTTCGCCGGGGCGCAGTTCGAGGTAGGGCGTCCCCAGGGTGGCCACGGCGCCGGCGCTCAGAGCATAGGTCTCGGAACGACTCTCCGGCGCGGCGGGCAGCGGCACGCCTCCGAGGGTCAGAGCCAGGCGGGACCCGGACAGCGGGGCGACGGGACCCTCGACGCCCAGGGCCAGGGTGCCGAAATCCGCCAGCTGGTCGAGAGGTTTGGGCGGCCCGTGGGCGGTGTCGTCGGTCATCTCGATCTGATCGATGTTGATGTGTCCCCAGCCGCCGGTGGCGTCGTCCACGATCTCGAGTTGCACCGGTTGGCCTTCGAGGTCGCGCACGTCCCAGACATGCCATTCGAGGGTTTCCCGGTTGCGCCCGGTGGCGGTGCGCACGGGTTTTCCATCCTGGACGAGGTGGATGCAGGTCTTGCCGGCGAAGGCGCCGCCGCCGATGAGGAAGCGCAGGCCGTACCGCTGGAGGGTGAACTCGGGCGAGACGAGCCTGCCGGTCGAGAGGTCCCGGTCGAGGAAGGTGTTGACGAGCCCGCGTCCGAGGAAGCCCTCGACGGCCTGCTGTTCGGGCAGAGTGCCGGCTGCCGGGCGCTCTCCGAAGGCGGTGCCGGCGGCCCGCCAGTCGCCGTAGGTGCCGCCCTCGAAGTCCGCCACCACGATAGGGGGGCGCCTCTCCGCCCGGTCCGTCCGGGGCCATTCCTCGGCCGTGTGTTCGAGCACGGACCAGCCCTCCTCTTCGGCCAGGACGCTGCGTCCGAGGGCGGGTACGTCGTTGGCGCTGTGCCGGCAGACGGCGTTTTCGAGCCACGCCAGGAGCCGCAGCCGGACCGGCGCATCGCCGCGGTTTTCGAGGTGCACGACAAAGATCGTCGCGGGCAGGGCCGAGTCCCGCGCGTTAAGAGGAAGGAAGGGGGAGAAGGCATCGAGGCGTGCCGCGACCGGGCACTCGGGGTCGGCGTAGTCCACCACGGCGATGGGGTATTCCCCGGTGAACCCGACCTCGCGGAACCCGTCCGCGGCCAGGCGCCGGAAGGTCTCCCGGCCGTCCTTCTCGATCAGGAGGCCGAGTCCCTGGGCGACGGGCGCCTCGGGCCGACCACCGCGGTAGCATTCCGCCCCGGTGCCGCTGAAGACATGCTGGTTGAAGATCTGCCAGAGCGCCGTGGTGCCGTCCCCCCGCAGGTAGAGCTGTCCGGTGGCGATTCCGCCCACGGGCATCCCGATGGTCGCCAGGGCGTTGCCCGACCAGCGCTCGGGCGTGCCCCGCTGCGTCAGCGCCGCGAGCCAGTCCGGCGACAGCCCCTTGTCGGCGGGAACGGGGTGCTGCTGCCCCGTCGCCGGAAGCGAGAGGACGGAAAAGACGGCCGCACCCAGCACGGCCATGCCGCACCTGCGCTGTATCCCCATGCGATGGTCTTCCTTGGCGGGATCGGCTCCGCCGGCACTAACATAGCCCGCGAAGGGGAAAACGGATACGACCGGGGGGGGGGACGGACACCTACGGACGAAACGGACGGAACGGACGGGGGAAAAGGGAACACCTGCCCACGGCCTCGCGGGCACAGTGCTCGTCTGCCATTGGCCTGGAGCGCCCGCGGCCTCGCGGGCACAGTGCTCGTCTGCCATTGGCCTGGAGCGCCCGCGGCCTC
>JAFGRS010000233.1 GCA_016935045.1 Lentisphaeria bacterium
CGCGTCGGCCCCCTCGCAGCGCAGCACGACGTGGACGGTCCACGGTCCCTCGGCGGCGAGTTCCTCGCCCAGCGGCAGTTGCACGGCCCACTGGGGGTGGTTCCCCGGCATGCGGGCGGCGTGGCCGTCGGAGGCGGTGTCGTCCGCGACCGTTTGCACCCAATTGCCGTAGCCGTGGAGGGTGAAGAGATTGTCCTGGCAGTCGATCCAGGTATCGCGGGGGAGGTTGGTGCAGGCTTCGGGGGGTGGTCCCGGATCGCGGTAGCGTCGGCGCAGGTCGGCGGCGAGTTCGTCGAAGCTGCGGCCCTCGGCGTACTGTCCTGCCCCGTGCTGTTTCGCGAGGGCGATGAAGGCCTCGACCGCCTGGCGGGGAGTCTCGGCGAAGGGATTGGCGAGGGGTTCCGCGGTGCGGATCCGTCGGCCTGCCGTGCTGCAGCGCTGCAGCCAGACCAGTTCGAGGGGGAGGCGTTCGCGGCGCACGCGTTCGCGGAGGATGGGATCTTCCGCGACGGCCGCGGTGGCCTCCGCATAGGCGGTCGTGGCCCGTTCGAGGGCTTCCCGGGGCAGCCAGGCCTCGGTGTCGGCCAGGTAGCAGCGCAGGTAGACGCCGGACTGTTCGGCGGCGTCGCAGAGCGTGTCGAGGTAGCGCCTCAGATGGGGTGCCGCGGGTCCGTAGTATCCTGCCAGGAATTCGTCGACCAGGGCATTTTCATCCCGCGACGGGTCCCAGAGGAGGTGTGCCAGCACCCAGGCCCGCAGGCGCACGAAGTCGCCCACGGCGCAGCCCGCGTCGCCCTGTTCGAAGACCCCGATGGCATGGTGTTCGACGAAGGTGCGCAGGTTCGGCGCCAGGACCCGCAGGTTGGGATGGGGGAGGAGATAGTTGCGGAAATTCGTGACGTAGTTCCAGATGTACAGGCTGGGCGCGATGGCGCTCCAGGCTTCGATGTCGCTACGGAAGGCGGTGTTCTGCTCGCCGGTGGCCAGGGGCTGGATGTAGGAGCACTCGATGGAACACAGCCGGATGACGACGTTGGGCCGCGGGCGGACATGCGCGGGGGGACGCCGGGTGTAGTGGTAGGCAAGGGTCTCCACCAGCAGCTCGGGAAACTCTTCCCTGAGTTCGTCGGCCACCGCGTTCACGAAGTGCAGCAACGGCCCGCTGGGACTGCCCTCCTGCTCTTCGAGGGCGCGGCACGCGGCGCACTGGCAGGCGCCTCCCCAGTCGTTCTGGCTGACCGAGATCAGGCCCGCCCCCGGGGAGGAACGGATGCGCTCCCGGCAGACGCGGACGAATTCCCGCCGCATCTCGGCATTGGTCAGGCAGAGCTGCGTGCGGTCGGCCGTGCGCCTGCCGTCGATCTCGCTGTACCATTCCGGGTGCTGCGCGAAATAGGGGTCCGGGGGGAGGAATTGGAAGAACGTGTGGCACCAGCCGACGATGGGGAGGTGGCCGCCGAACTCGGGGCCGATGCGGGCGAAGTGCCCGTTGAGGCGGAGACGCGCCGCGAAGGGGCCGTGAAAGGCGTCGCGGTAGAAGGCCTCCCGGGAGCGCAGGGGCGGCGTGTAGGCGACATCCAGATCCGGGACCGCCAGAACCGGTGTCGCAGGAACCGTCTCCTCGGTCGATGTCCACCAACGACACCCCACCACGTCCTCGAGGAAGGCGTTGACGGCGTAGAACGTCCCCCGTGGCGGCGTGCCCGCCAGGACCACGTCTGGCCCGTACGTGCGCAGCAGGATACCGTCGGGACCCAGGCTGGCAAGGTCCGTCTCCGGGTCGAATCCCCGGACCAGGCGGCACGGGCCCACGGCGATGCGAGGGGTCTGCGGCGGCACGGCCGACTCGAGGAGGACCGGGAGCGCGACTCCGGCGGCCCGTTGCAGATACGTCCGCAGTTCCTCGGCCGCCGTGCGCACGGCCGGTTCGGCGGTTTCGGGCACGGCGATGACGTAGACGCTGTGCCCATCCCGGACCAGGAGGCGTGGCGGGGGAGCGGCAGCGGCGACCGCCGCGAAGGCTCCCAGGGCAATGGTCGTGACGGACGTGTTCATGCGGTTCTCCGGGGTGTTGGGGCACGGCCCACGCCAGGTGCGGTCGGGTCACACGAATCGCCCACCATCCGTCCGGCTCCCCGGGGCCTGCGGGCACAGGCTGGCCGTGCCGACGGATGCGAGACGATCGACAGGCATTGGATCGACCCCCAGAACTCACCGGCGCGCGCAGGGTGAGGCCTGGACCCCAGGTCCCGGGTCGTTTTCGTCAGGGCTCCGTCTGTTCGTCGGAGAGGGCCCGGAAGTAGCTTTCGACCAGGGGACGGTACTGCTCCGGAACACGCGCGTCGCGGTCCAGCAGCATCTCGCGCTCGACGATGTCGTCGATCAGTGTGCGCAGACGCGCCGTGGCGCCGGGAAGGGTCTCGCGATGGACCTTCTCGGGGACCATCGTGCCCTGCTCGGGTCCTCCGGTCACATTCTGGGGTCCCACCTGCTCCCGGAGTTCCCGGGCGGAGCGGTCAAGTTGCGCATCCCGGACATCCTGCAGCTCGTCGGCAAGGTCACGCACCCGGTCCTTGGCGTCGCCGCCGCTCTGGGGTCGGCGGGGTTGTCCGTTGCGGAGTTCGGCCTGGAGGTCTTTCGCCTTTGCCTCGGCCTGGGCGAGTTGTTCGAGCCGGTTCCGCAGCAGCCGCCGGCGTTCCTGTTCCAATCCCTCCGCGAGCTGCTCGAGCCGGTGGGCTGCGTCCGCCTCGCCGGCTTCGGCCTCTTCCGGTCGCCCCGCCTCACGGTCGCGCTCCGCCTGCCGGATCTGGTCGGCCAACTCGTCCGTGCGCAGCTCCTGCCGCATCTCCCGCAGCTCCCTGCGCGTCGCCTCCATCCCCTCATGGGCCTGCTGCGCCAGGGACTGCATCCAGTCGTCCACCGTCTCGGCGTCCCGAGCCGCCTCTTCCCGAGCCGGCGTCGCCTCGGACGGATCGGGCGCCTCCGCGGGCTGTCCGGGACTGTCCTGCGGCGCCCGACGGCTCGGCTGGGACGCCGCCTGGCTTGGGATCTGCGCGGACTGCGGAGGAGACGCAGACGGGGCGGACTGCTGGGACTGCTGGGACTGCTGGGACTGCTGGGACTGCTGGGACTGCGTTTCGCGAGGCTCCGCGGCGGATTCCGGACGCAACTGTGCCGAGGCCTCGCGGGTCATCCGGGCCGCCTCACGCAGGGTCTCGGCGGCATGGGCGGGGTCCAATCCCCGCAGATGCCGGGCCAGCTCGTGCAGGCCCGCTTCGGCCTGCTCCAGCGGTTCACCGGCTTCCTGCTTCTGTCCGGCTTCGAGGGTCGCCAGCGCTTCCCCCATCGCCTCCCGCACGTCCTCCATCCGCTGCTCGGCCAATGGCGTCGCCTGCGGGTGCCGGCGCAGGTCCGCCTCCAACTCCCTCGCCTCCGCCAGGGCCTCCTCCTGACGCTGAGCCGCCTGCTGTGCCTGCGCGCCCCGGGCCTGTTCCTGCGCCGCCTGTTCCTGTGCGGCCTGGGCCTGCTCCTGCGCCGCCTGGGCCTGCTCCTGCGCGGCCTGGGCCTGCTCCTGCGCCGCCTGTTCCTGTGCGGCCGGCTGCTCCTGCGCCGCCTGGGCCTGTTCCTGCGCCGCCCGGGCCTGCTCCTGCGCCGCCTGGGCCTGTTCCTGCGCCGCCTGCTGTCCAGTCTGCTGCTCCTGTGCGGCCTGCTGTTCCTGCGCGCCCGAGGCCTGTTCCTGGGCCTCCTGGGTCTCTTCCTGCGCCGCCTGCGGTTCAGTCTGCTGTTCCTGCGCGCCCTGCGCCTGTTCCTGGGCGGTCTGAGGCTGTTGCCGGGCGTTTTCCGCGGCCATCTCCTGCCGGTTCCGGGCCGCGATCTCGTGTTCTTCCCGGGCCAGGCGGGCTGCCCGTTCGGCCAGTTCCTCGAGGGTGTCGGGAGTCTGGGGTTGCGGGCGTTGCTGCTGGGCGCTCTGGGAGACAGACTGGGACTGCCGCTGGGCCTCCTGGAGCTGTTCCTGCAACGCGTCGCGCGCCTTGAGCATGGCTCCCAGGGCGACATCTTCCTGGCGGTAGGCTTCGGGCACATCCGGCTGTTCGAGTTCCGTCGCGGCCTCGCGGAGGGCATTTTCGGCCTGTGTCAGGTCGGCTTCGGGGTCCTGCTCGGAGCGGTCCGTCGAGGGTGCGGATTGGGTTTCGGGCATCTGCCGCAGCTCCTGCATGGCGTCCGCCAGTTGCCGCTCGGCCTGTGCCTGGTCGGTCATGGGTTCCCGGGCCTCCGGGCGTTCTTCGCGGCGCCGCAGCGTGTCCTGGAGGACCTCCTTCTGCCTTTCGATGGCCTTTTCGAGGGTAGCCAGTTTCTCCTGCAGTTCCTCCGCCTTCTCGCCGGCGCTGGCCATCTCCTCGGGCGATCCCGGGCGATGCAGGATTTTGAGCGGCCGGATGCGGATCATGCGGATCTCGCTCACCCCCCAGCCCCTTGGGTCCGGCCGCAGATCGCGTGCCCGTGCATGGAGGCGGACGTTCGCTCCCGGCGCGACCCCAAGATCTTCGAGGCGCAGATCGGAGTCCAGGCGGACCTGACGCGGCCGGGCGGTTTTCTGCTCATCCCGGAGGCTGCCGATGCGCCGTTCCTTCCCGTCCACCGTCAGAATCACCTCCGCCTCGCCGAGACCGTAGTCATCGTTCACCCGGACCACGACCGGGGTCTCGCCGAGCTTGGTCAGGGTGATGTCCTCCTTGGGGGTCAGGATCGCAACCCGGGGCAGGCGATCCGGAAGCCCGCGGATCTCCCAGGCAAAGGGCTTCAGTGCCAGTCCCTCCGCATCCTCGCCGCGCAGGGAAAGGCGGTGCAACCCGGGTACGGCAGTCCACTCCCAGGCGCAGGATTCGGGGCCGAGAGTCAACGGCGGCACATCCCCCGCAAGACCCTGGACCCCGCCGCGGACGAGGGCATGGTTGAGGGTGAACTCGAACCGTATCGTCGTCCCTTCCACGGCACTCAGCTTCTCGAGCGGCATCTCGGCCGCAGCCAGACCCGTGTACTGCGGGTAGCTCAGATGGGCCACCGCCGCCAGCACCCGCGGCGGATCGATGAAGCGCAGCAGCAGGGGAGCCGTGCGCGCGTCGCCCGCCCGAACCCGGACCTCGCAGCTCTCCGTCCAATCCGCCACCTCGGCCGACCAGACCCCGTCCGCACCGCGAGAGAACCCATGCGGCTCCCAGGCCCCCCCGACGGGACGCACATCCAATGCCGCCGTCTCGACGGGACGTCCCCCCAGACGCGCCTCGATCCGTACCACGTCCCCGCGCTCGAACGTCTCCGCACTGGCGCCCACCTCGATGGTCGTGAAGGTCACATCCGCCGCCGGCAGCACCAGACGCACCGTGCCGCGGCGAAAGTCCGGCCAGAGCAGGGCCGTCAGCAGAAAGGCCGTCCCAACCAGCGCCAACGCTGTGCCCCAGCGGCGGACGAAACGCCAGGGCGCCAGGCGATCCGCCGGCAGCGAGGCCACTGCGTCCTCCGCTTCGGTCAGGAGAATCTCGGAAAGCGCCGCCGAGAACCCGCTCTCGGGACCCTTGCGGGCTACGTCGGCCGAGGTGCGGATGAGTTGTCCCGTCGAGGCGCAGGCCGTCTCGATGTCCCTCACTGCGGCATGTTCCCCGTAGCGCATGCAGGGAAGCACGAGACGGCTCAGAAGCAGGCAGCCCAGGGCCCCCAGAACCAGGATCAGGGCCAGCCAGCGCCCGGCGGGACCGAAGGCCAACGCCACGTCGACGCAGACGATGACCCCGGCCAACGCCAGGCAGATCACAGCCGCGGAAACCAGGGCCCGCGCGGCAAAGAAACGATGCTTCCGCCGCACCGCAACCCGGAGCTGCCTGCTCAGACCCGCCGCATGGGGTAATTCCGCCGCCATGGTGACCTGCCTGCCCTTCCGAAGCCTTCCCCACGCGGTGACCCGCAGTCTCCGCGGAAACCGCACTGCGCGGCCCCCCGGGAACGGCTTCTTAGCACGCCTTTTACCATAGACGTTCCCGCGTCAAATGGTACCCCGCCGGCGGCGTAACGCCTCAGTGGAAACAGGAAGGACTCGGCAATC
>JAFGRS010000234.1 GCA_016935045.1 Lentisphaeria bacterium
GCGTCTGTGCGTCGGTGCGTCTGTGCGTCGGTGCGTCGGTGCGTCCATGTGCGGTGTGCGATGTCCTCGTGCCCGCTCCTGTGCCCACCACAGCAGGGGACCGTCGTCACGGATCGGCAGCGGTGCTCCTTGCCCAACCGGGATGCTCCCCGTATCTTATCGGAGCGTTTTTGTGAAATCTCCCTCGATCCGGAAAGGTGAGCCATGGTCAGTCAAGATGCCTGTTCACGTCGTCGTTTTCTGCGGACGTCGGCTTTTGGCGCCTCGGTGCTTTTTCTGCCCGGACGCGTGCTCGGTCTGGATGGGAAGACACCGCCCAACGGCAAGCTGAATGTCGCCTGCATCGGGGTGGGTGGCCGTGGCGGCGCGGCCGTGAAGGGTTGTTCGCGGGAGAACCTGGTTGCCTTCTGCGACGTGGACGACAAGCGCGCCGCCGACCTGCACAAGCAGTTCTCCCAGGTGCCGCGCTACCGTGACTATCGGAAGATGCTGGAGGAAAAGGGGAAAGAGATCGATGCGGTGACCGTCAGCACTCCGGACCACAGCCATTTTGCCTGTGCCCTGCTGGCGATGCAGATGGGCAAGCACGTGTGCGTCGAGAAACCCCTGGTGCACACGGTCCGGCAGGCGTGGGACCTGATGGCGGCTGCCGAGAAGCACAAGGTGGTCACGCAGATGGGAAACCAGGGGCACTGCAGCGAGGGTCCCCGGCTGGTCCGCGAGTGGCATGCGGCCGGTGTTCTGGGCGCCGTGCGTCGCATTGAAGCCTGGACGGACCGTCCGATCTGGCCCCAGGGGATGACGTCCCTGCCGGCCGCGGAGCCGGTTCCCGAGCACCTGGACTGGTCTCTCTGGCTGGCCGGTGTGGCGGACTACGGCTACAGCTCGGCCTTTGTGCCGTTCAAGTGGCGGGGGTGGTATGCCTTCGGCACGGGTGCGATCGGGGATTTTGCCTGCCACAACCTCACGGCGGCCTACTATGCTCTGGACCTGGACATGCCGACCCGTGTGATTGCCGAGACCACGGGGGTCAGCACGGTGGCCTTTCCCACGGCTTCGACGGTCACCTTCGAGTTCCCGGCCCGGGGGGAGATGCCGCCGGTCACCCTCGTGTGGTATGACGGCAAGCGCAAACCCCAGCCTCCGCCGGGCTGGGAGGAGGGCCGCAAGATGGCGGGGACCGGCGCCTTCATCCACGGGGACAAGGCCGTGGTCATGGCCAACAGCCACTCGACATCGGTGCGCATCGTCCCCGAGGCTACCATGAAGGAACTCACCTCCTCCCTGCCGCCCAAGACCCTGCCCCGCATCCGGGGCGACCACTTCGCGAACTGGATCCGGGCCTGCAAGGGAGAGGAAGAGGCCGGAAGCCCCTTCTCCTATGCGGGAAGGCTCACGGCCATGGCGCTCCTGGGGGTCATCGCCCAGCGCCTCCCCGGGCAGGAACTCCTCTGGGACCATGCCAACCGGCGCTTCAGCAACAGCGAGGCAGGCAACCGTTTGCTGGAAACCGCCCTGGTCTGACCGTTGGACGGAGCCCGCCGGGGATTCTGTTGACGCGTGGCGTGTAGAGGGTGATGTGTGGATGCCGGCGTCCGCGCGGGGGCTCAGCTCTTCGTTCGGGAGAGGCGACGGGTGAGCAGGTCAGGCCGGCGCGGGGCGCGGGGACCATCACCGGACTCGTACTGGAAGGATGGGTGGAACCATGCGTTCACTGGCCTTTGCGTGTTTTGCCGTGGGGGCTTCGATGGCTCTTCCGGCCAGGGAGTTCTTCGTCGCCAGCAGCGGCAACGACGCGGATCCCGGCAGCCGTGAGAAGCCCTTCGCGTCGCTGGCGAAGGCCCTCTCGGTGGTGCAGGACGGAAAGGGAGGAACGGTTTCGCTGGCGCCCGGGGAGTACCTCGTCCCGACGGGAGTGGCCCTCGATGGCGGGCACAGCGGCACGGCGGAGGCCCCTCTGCTCATCCGCTCCGAGGTGCCCCGTGCCGCGCGGATCGCGGGCGCCCGGGAGGTGCACGATCTGCGGCCGATTTCCCCGGCCGAGGCCGAGACGCTCATCTCCGAGGACGCCCGCAGCCGGGTGCTGGTGGCCGACCTGGCCGCGCAGGGTTTTCCGGCCCTGGCCCCGTTGCCGGATAGCTTTCGGGCGCCAGGGGTCGAGGAGGTGTTCTTTGGGGACCTTCCCCTGCAGTCGGCGCGCTGGCCCAATGACGGCTTTGCCGCCTTCACTGAGGTCATTGACGCCGGGGCCTCGGCCCCGGTCCACTGGGTGACGCGCGAGGTCTACCGGCCGGGCTCGTTCCGTTTTCCCTCCGAGCGGGCCCGGCTGTGGGACTTCTCCCGTGGTGTCTATCTGCATGGATTCTGGTGTTACGAGTGGGCAGACGAGACGCTCCGGGCGGCCTCCTACGCGCCGGATACGGGGGAACTGCGCCTGGCGGCCAAGCATGGGTACGGCATCGGCAATCCCTGGCACAAGGACTCCCCGCGGCAGTTCTATGCGGTCCATGTCTTCGAGGAACTGGACCGCCCCGGGGAGTACTATCTTGACCGGCGGGACAACAGGCTGTACCTCTGGCCCCCGGACTCCGGGAGCGGGGCCCCTGTTCGGGTGTCGCTCTGCCGGGGGCCGCTACTCCGGGCCGAGGGAGTGTCCCACCTGGTGTTGCGGGACCTGGTGTTCGAGAACGGCTGCGGTTGGGCGCTCCAGCTCAGGAACTGCACTCGCGCGACGGTCGAGGGTTGCCTGGTGCGGAACATGGGTCTGGGGGGGATGGACTGCTCCGGGGGAGCGGACAATCAGATCCTGCGCTGCGAAGTGACGCGCACGGGTTCCAGGGCCATCGCCATGACTGCCGGGGACCGAAAGACGCTGACCCCGGGCAACGGCTCGGTGGTTGCGAATCACCTGCACGACCTGGGACGACACGACTGGGGCGGCGGGCGGGGAGTCACCCTTGGGGGATGCGGCAACCGCGTCGCCAACAATCTCATCCATCACTGCCCGACGGGCGGCATTTCCTACTCCGGCAACGAACACCTGCTGGAACTCAACGAGATCCACCACGTCTGCCTGCTCTATTCGGACGTGGGTGTCTTCTACACGGGGAGGGACTGGGCCTCCCGCGGCAACATCGTGCGCTGGAACTACATCCACAGCACTACCAACAATACGGGCACGGGGTCCCAGGCGATCTACCTGGACGACTGCGACAGCGGCGACACGGTCATCGGCAACATCGTCTTCGGGGGTGTGGGCCGCGGGGTGCTTCTCGGGGGCGGCCGGGACAATCGGCTCGAGGGCAATGTGTTCTTCTACCTCCCCAAGGGGATCCATGTCGACGCCCGGGGGCCTCGGGGCATCACCCTCGACCAGCCCGGGAGCTGGAACCTGAAGGCAAAATGCGAAGCGCTGGAGTACCTCTCTCCCCTCTGGCGGAAGCGCTACCCCAGCCTGGCCCGCATCCTGGACGAAGAGCCCCTGCTGCCCCTTGGCAACGTCATGCGCAACAACATCTTCGTGGGCTGCACGACGGCCTTTTCCCTGACGCGGGATGTCAAACCGGAATGGCTCGAACGGGAGAACAACGTCGAGTTCGGCCCCGCCGAGGTGCCCTTTCTGCCGGCTTCCGTGGAGGCCGGTCCCCTGGACCTCCAGGCCCTGCCCATGCTCTGGGAGAAGGTGCCCGGTTTCAAGCCCATTCCCGTCGAGAGAATCGGCCTGCGGGGGCTCTGACGTAGGGGGCCGGCGGAGCGCCGTCAGGGGCAACCGAACGGGATCAGGATTCATGGCCCGTCTCAAACTGGACCTGCACAGCATCTTCAACCGGGGGATGGAGATCGACGCGGCTCTTGAACGGGCCATGGCCGACGCTGCGGCCAAGCGCATCGCCACGGTGGAGATCATTCCCGGCAAGGGCAGCGGACAACTCAAGAAACGGGTGCTGAGGTTCCTGCAGCGCCCCGATATCCGGCCCCTCTACCACCGTGTGGAGAAGGACGACCGGAACTTCGGGCGCGTGTTGGTGCACTTTCGGCACTGATCCGTCGTGCCCGTGTGGCGTTCACCCGCGTGTCGCGGTGGATCGCGAGACGGCTGCTACGGGTCGTCTCAGACATGGTCTGTACTCGCGGAGCTTCTACGGCCGCTCGCCTGACGCCGGGGGGGGCCGGGGCGCGGTCCGCATGCCGGCGCGCGGTGTCCCCTGACCTACCGGGATCGGGGTCCATCGTCGACCACGGCCCCCGCGTCCCGCCGGGCCGGGATCAGTGGCTGCGTTTTGCGGGGGGGTATCCGCCAGATTGGGGTTACGGGGCCGGCACATCGGTGGTGTGTTCCGGGACGGGCCTTCCGTCCCCGGCGGTGACGGCGATTCTCTGCCAATAGCCGGCTTCCCAGGCCCAGCCGGTGGGCTGGTTGAGGAGTTCCAGGGCGATGGTCCTGCCGGCGCAGTCCGAGAGGTCTACGCGGAAGTCCACCCAACCATCCGTTGCCGTCTCCCTGCCGATGGTCCGGCGCAGCAGTTCGCGCCCGTCCGCCCTGACCACCAGCTCCCAATCCCCTCTGGGGTGGTGTCCGACCGTCAGCAGGAGCGCGGAATGGGCGCCCGGGGCGACCTCCAGCTCTCGGCTCAGAGCGCAGGGCGTATCGGCATCCAGGGGGTGGGTCACCAGGATACGGCTGCGTCCGAGGGCCTGGTCATGCAAGCCCGGGTTCATGTCTTCGCCGCAGTGTCGGACGGTCCACCCGGGGGCGAACGTGGCCACGGCTTCGCGGATGCCGGCGGGGGTGGTGGATTCCTCGATGCGTGTCCTCTCGGCGGTAGTGAAGCGGCTGTTGGCGATGGGTCCCGGCGACCAACTGCGGACCGAGGGGCTGGGCCGTGGGTTCTCGGGGGCGATCAGGAAGACCTCCCCTCCTGGCCCGGTCTCGATGCGACCGCCTCCTCTGACGACGGCTTGACGCGCCAGGCGCTCGCAGACGGTCAGGAGGGCGGGGAAGCTGTAGGGGGTATGGTGGAAGACGGCCCCGGGGTCGAGGGCCCGGGTGAACCGGTCCGGCACACGGGTCCGTCCGAGGGTGGTGAACAGGACACCGGCCGCGGTGGAGGGGTTGCAGTCCGAGTCCTGGCCGCAGCGACAGGCGATGGTGATGGTGCGCTCGGGCTCGGCAGCGCCGTAGAGGAGGCCCATGAGCACATAGGCACCGTTGATCTTGCAGTCGATGCCCCCGTTCGACGCCTTCTGGTAGCCTGGGTCGCGCCGGTACTTCCCCTGGCAGCGTTCCCAGCAGTCCTCCCAGCGGGTCAGTTCACGCGACCAGCCCAGCATATCGCGCACCATCTCGGCGTATTGGCTGTCCGCCGGGATGGCGTGCAGGGCTCGCTCGATGATCCGCCTCAGGTCTGTCTCGAAGAACGCCTCTGCGTAGAGTGCCCCCACGAATTGGCCGGCATAGACGCCGTCGCCGTAGTTCATCAGGCGGCCGAAGGTCTCGCCCAGGGCAATGGCGGCGTTGGGCATTCCCGGGGCGACGAGGCCGGAGTAGTCCGCCTCGATCTGGTAGTCGATGTCGTTGGGGCACGGGTTGAAGCGCGGATGGCCGGAGTCCGGCGGCGCGATGCCCCGACGCAGATTGCGGCGCCCGGAGGCATTGGCGCACCAGAGGGGATAGCGGGTCGCGGCGAACTCGATCCCGGCCTCACGGATGGGGCAGTCCAGACCATGCTGTTCGAGGGAGTGCAGGAACGTCATTTCGACATAGAGGTCATCCTGGCCGAAGGCGGCGTTGATCATGCGGGGCTCCCATGCGGGCATGGCCTCTTCGGGCATGATGGCGTCCCGGTACTTGAACTCCGTGGGAGCGCCCCAGGCCACGCCTACCATCTGGCCCAGCCAGCCTGCCTGCATTCGGTCCCGGTACTCGCCCACCGGGAGCCGCCGCAGGCTCCCCGGCGGCGGGGGTGTTGCCGCCAGGGCAGCCACGGCCGGCAGCAGAGCGACGAGAACGGATACGCGCATGGAGACTCCTCCCCGATCGTTTGCCTTCTCTGTTCCGGCCCGGCCACCCCGCCCTCCGGGCTCTGCGGACGAGTCAGGGCTGCCTTCGCGGCCCGATGCAGCAGTGCGGTCCTGTTGGCGGGAGCGCCGGCGTGATCGTGCCTGCGAAGCGGGCCGCTCAGACACGGCTCTCGAGGAGCAGCACCGCGTGGGCCGCCATGGCGGCCTGCCGCCCGATGGCATCCGTGCCTTCGGCGGTCTTGGCCTTGACCGATACCCGTTCCCCGGGGACCCCGAAAAGGCCGGCGATGGAACTCCGGATCGCGGGGATGTGGAGCGCCAGCTTCGGCTGTTCGGCGATCACCGTTGCGTCGAGGTTCACCAGCTCCCAGGGGGCCACGCGGGGGTCCGCCAGGACCCGCCGCAGGAGGTCCGTGCTCGCGGCCCCGCGGTAGGACGGGTCCGTGTCCGGGAACCACTGTCCGATGTCCCCCAGGCAGAGGGCGCCAAGAACGGCGTCGGTCACGGCGTGCAGCAGGACGTCCGCGTCCGAGTGTCCCGCCAGACCCCGTTCCCAGGGGATGTGGACCCCGCCCAGGATCAGAGCGCGGCCGGGCCTGATGCGGTGGATGTCGAAGCCATGTCCGACGCGAACCATGGGCGGACCTCCGGGGTATGGCATCGGGAGAACTCCCCCGGCCTCGTGCCGGACCTCGCCCGGCGCCGGAAACGCCCTCCCCCGGGTCCCCCGCCGCCGGGAAGGGGTGGATTACCAGGCTTCGGTGACGATGGCGACGATCTGGCGCGCGGCATCGTCCAGGGCCCGGTCCAGGGCGTCGGCCTGGAAGACATTCTGGTCCGGCCAGTTTCCGAGGTCTGCCTGGCCGGTGACGCGTCGGGTCTCGATGAACGGTTGTTCGCGGCCCGGGATCCGGACGCGGAACTCGACGCTGGCCTGCAGGCGGTAGAGGACGGTCTGGTACTCGTCGGAGTCGTCGCGGGCGGTGCGTTCGTCACGGACCTTGGCGCGGGCCAGGGGTTCCTGGCGGAGATTGAGGATTCTGCCTTCGACGATGGCATCGGCTGCCGCGGGCTGTGCCAGCATCAGGCCCGCCTGGGTCGAGATGGCCTCGCTCAGGCTGTCCCGGAGGAGCGCCGTGGCCGCTGCGTCCCGGGTCTCGTTGTCGAAGCTGCCCACGGCCAGGGAGCGGATCTGCGGGTGCATCACGGAGCCCCAACGGTAGGCGCAACCGCCCCCGCCCAGGGCAAGGGCAGCCAGCAGCACGACAGCCGGGAAACGGGGCGCGACAGGGGTTCTCATTCGTTGCTGCCTCCCGTCTTCAGCTCGTTGACATCGCCAAGGGGCAGGAGCCACTTGCTGACGTTCTCACGTTCGCTCAACGGCGCAAAGGACCGCGCTGGTCCTTCCTCCGCCTTGCCATCGGGCAGGGCCCCCTCCAGCAGCCGATCCGTCGCCCTGGCGGGGGGCTTCGGCGTGGGGGCCGGGGTGGGGGCCGGCGGAAGCGGCGGTCCCGGCACCTCGACGGCTGCCACGGCTTCTTCCTCGGGGGTCACGGGCCCGAGATCCGCGAGAAGCACCTCGGCCCGGGAAGCGGCGGCCGTTTCGCCATAGTGATCGAGGACCGCCTGGAGATAGCGTCGGGCGGCCGGACGCCGCTCGTGCACCGGCCGCATGTAGAACCTCCCCAGTTCGCACAGGGTCTCGGCGCGGCGTTCGTCCAGCAGCCCGAGCAGGAATTCCGCGTCACTCCGTCTGGGGGAGTCGGGACTGGATTCCAGAAAGCCGTTCAGCTCCCGCGCCGCCTGCCGGGCCACGACCCCATCCCCGTCGCCGTGACGGCTCTCCTCCACCAGCAGCCGCCCCAGGGCCAGGCGGGCTTCGGGCGCCGACGGATCCCGCGGGAACCGCCGCAGCGCGTCCCGGTAGATCTCCACCGCCTCTTCCGGGCGGCCCGCCTGCGTCAGCAGAGCCCCCAGCGTCAGGCTGTCCTGCATCAGGCCCGCGGCGCCGCTGGACGTCTCCTGCAGGATCAGCTCGTAGACCTCGATGGCCTTGGTCCGGTTGGAAATGCCCAGGAACGTCCCGTCGCCACGTTCGAACTGCCCGGCCAACTGCCGCAGTCTCGGGACCACCGCCGTATAGGAGGCATGGAGAGGGTAGGACTCCAGCAACAGGCTGTAGGCCGCAAAGGCCTCGTAGGGTTGCCCGGCCTGGAACCGGCACTCCGCCTCCCGGGAGAGCAGTGCGGCACGGGTCCGGTTGTCCGTCGTGTAGAGGCCGCTGCGGCGGTATGCCTTCGCCGCCGCCTTGTAGCGCCCCGTACTCTCCAGACGTTCCCCCTCGCGCATGAATTCCTTCTGGCGCGAATACTGGCCGTACCCCTGGACCTGCCCGTGGGCAGAGCCCGCCAGGGCCAGCACCAGCGCCAACACCCGCAGTCGACGGACGGAGTCGTTCATGGAGATGCGCGTCCTCGTTTTCCCGATCTCACGCCGGCCGCCCGCCGGCGACCGGCCGTGGACGTTGCCGCCCTGAAACGGTAAGATACGCCGACCGCTGGGACTCTGCCAGTAGCCCGGGCCGGAAAACAGCACTGTTTCGAGATCCCGGCGCCGTCGCCGGGCTTGTCCCGGTGCAGCGCCGACGGGAGGGTAGGGAGGGGGCGCGGCCGTGCCCCCTCGGCCCGAATCGGCGCTCCACTGCCACAGGGACAGTGGTGGCGGGAACGGACGTGCCGGATCTTGGGACAGCCCTGCAAAAACGGCCGTGGGTGTTGCATTGGAGAGACTGTGGGAATAGAGTATTTGGTACGATGTGCGACAGAGCTGGGCCGCGGTGATGAAGTGGGCTGGTCCCGCTTTTTTCTTTTTGAGCGCGGCCGTTGCTCGTTTGTGTGCTGGAACTGCAGGGAAGCCGGGGCGCACTCCCGCGAGGGATGGCGCCGAGGTGGCAGAATCGACACGGGTAGCCGTTATGAACAGCGAACTGATGGTCGTTCTCGAATACCTCGAACACGAACGGGGCATCGACCGCGAGACCCTGATCGAGCTGGTGGAGGAGTCTCTCACGGCGGCGGCCCGCCGATCTGTGCAGACGGGGGACGAAGTACGGGTGGGGATCGACCGTCGCACGGGTGACATTCAGGCCTGGGCGCGGAGGCGGGTGGTGGTTGAGGTCACCTTGCCGGAGGAGGAATTGAGCCTGGAGGATGCGCGCCTGCACAAGCCGGACGCGCAGATCGGGGATGAGTTCGAGATCGAGGTGACGCCGGAGGACTTCGGACGGATTGCCGCGCAGACAGCCAAGCAGGCGATCATGTACCGCCTGCGCCAGGCGGAGAAGAAGGGGATCTGCGAGGACTTCCAGGAACAGCTCCATCAGCTGATCACCGGGGTCGTGCGCCGCGTCGAGCGCGGGGACGTCTACATCGACTTTTCCCGTGCGGAGGGGGTGCTGCGCTACCCGGAACGCATTCCCGGGGAGGACTACCAGCCGGGAGATCACATTACGGCCATGCTGACCGAGATCAACGCCGACCGTCCCGGGCCGAGCCTGTACGTCTCCCGCGCCCATCCCGACATGGTGAAGCGGCTTTTCGAGCGTGAGGTAACCGAGATTTCGGAGGGGCTGGTGACCATCGAGGCGGTCGCGCGGGAGGCGGGGTACCGCACCAAGGTGGCCGTTTCCTCGAGCGACCCCCGCATCGACCCCGTGGGAGCCTGCGTGGGCCTGCGCGGCAACCGCGTGAAGACGGTGGTTCGGGAGCTGGGCGGCGAGAAGGTCGACATCATCCGTTGGGATCCGGACGTCCGCATCTTCGTTGCCAATGCCCTGCAGCCGGCGAAGCTCTCCAGCGTGGTGGTGGAGAAGGCCGAGGGCTGTGTCCACGTGGTCGTGCCCGAGGACCAGCTGTCCCTGGCCATCGGCCGCAAGGGGCAGAACGCCCGCCTGGCTCACAAGCTCACGGGCTGGCGCATCGACATCAACAAGCATGTCGAGGAAGCCCGGCAGCAGTTCGAGGACAAGATACAGCACGCGATCGAGGCGTTGGCGAAGATCGAGGGGATCGGGGAGGAGGCCGCGCCGGTGCTGGTTCGCAACGGGTTCCTCTCTCTCGAAGGGATTCTGGCGGCCGAGGTTGAGGATCTGGCGGGTCTGGACGCGATTGGTCCGGACCGTGCGGCTGAGATTCTGGCCGCGGCCAGGCGCGAGTTGGAGGGGTGATGCAGGAGCGGGTTCGCGGACGAGTTGGAGGTGTGCGCCGATGAGCGATCGTGTAAGGGTCTATGATCTCGCCAGGGAGCTTGGTCTCTCCAACAAGGAGTTGATCGACATGCTCCAGGCGGAGGGCATTGACGTCCGCAGTCACTCCAGCACCATCGAGCCCGAGTATGCCGAGCTGGTCCGGGAGCATGTGTTTGCCGGCCGGCAGGCCGAGCAGGCCAGGGAGCGGTCCCTGGAGGAGACGCTGCAGGAGACGGTGTACCGGGCCCAGCCCGAGGAAGGGCCCGAGGAAGAGCCCGAGGAAGAGGGCGAACTGCACCTCAAGCCGCCGATCACGGTGCGGGACCTGGCCGAGAGCCTCGGCCGCAAGCCCAACGAGCTCATCGGCGAACTTTTCACGATGAACGTCTTCGCGGCGATCAACCAGGTCCTCGAACTGGACATCGTCGAGAAGATCTGCGACCGGCACGGCATCCGCTTCGTGCGGGAACGGCGGGAGAAGCCCAAGGCCAGGCCAAGGTCCGCGGCGGACCAGGAGACGACCCCGAAGAAGCGCGAGGGCAAGGGGCTTCCGCGTCCCCCCGTGGTGGCCTTCCTGGGCCATGTCGACCACGGCAAGACGTCCCTGCAGGACTACATTCGTGACACCCAGGTGGCCGCGGGGGAGGCGGGCGGCATCACCCAGCACATCGGCGCCTA
>JAFGRS010000235.1 GCA_016935045.1 Lentisphaeria bacterium
GCTCCGCGGAGCCGTTCCCCTGGAGGGCGACGCTCCGCGGAGCCGTTCCCCTGGAGGGCGACGCTCCGCGGAGCCGTTCCCCTGGAGGGCGACGCTCCGCGGAGCCGAATCATCCCGCCCGGTTTTCCTGTACGGCCGGCGGTCCCCGACGGCCAGAGACTTCCGGGATGCCGCCCGGGGACCGTGCGGCCTACGGGACTGCGACGCTCCGCGGAGCCGTTTCTCGACCTCTGCCCCGGTTGGGTGAGGGGTCGACGAGAATCCCGTCAGGGCGCTGGGAGTGCGGCCGGGAACAGCTATAGTACCGGGCGTGTCTAAAGGAGATGCGGTGTGCGGACACGGCCGCTCCTGGTTGTCGTGTCCTTCCGGAGAGTGATTCGATGAACACGTGTTTTTGCGTCAGGGCGGTTGGTTCGCCCGTTGGAGGTCGTGCATCATGAGTGCCAAGAGAGTTCAGCGTAAGGGCATGCGTCGTGTCGCTTTCAGCGTGGATGCGCCCGTGGGTTCGTCCGTGTATCTGGCCGCTTCCTTCAACGGCTGGGACCCCGCGGTCAAGCCCATGAAGGACACTGCCGGCGACGGCAGGTACAGCGCCCTCTGCATGCTTCCGCCCGGCACCTACGAGTACAAGTACGTCATCGACGGCGATTGGAGTGTGGATCCCGCCAATCCGAACTTCGTGCTCAACAGCATGGGGACGCTCAACAGCGTGGTCGAGGTTTCCTGAGGGTCGAACCGTTCGGGTCACGTCCCCGGCCGCTCACCGACGATGTGCGGGGGAGATTGCTCGGGGGAGGGCTTTGGACGGTGCGGTCCGGTGGGGTCAGGTTGGGTCTGCGCATGGGAATCACTGACGAGTCTGGACTCCCGAACGGCAGGCGAAAACCGCGTATTCTGATCGTGACGCCGGAGATCACCTACCTCCCGGCGGGCATGGGGAACATGGCCAACCAGATGCGGGCGAAGGCCGGCGGCCTGGCCGATGTCTCCGCATCGCTGATCTCGGCCCTCTTTCAGCTCGGGGCCGACGTGCATGTGGCCCTGCCGCACTACCGCCGCATGTTCCACGTGGACGTCGACAAGCTGATCAGCAACGAACTGCGGATCTACCTGGCCAACCTCTCCAACAAGCGGATTCATCTCGCCCAGGACCGTGTGTTCTACTACCGGGACCGGGTCTACGGCAACTACACGGAGGACAGCCTCCTGGTCAGCCTGGCCTTCCAGCGGGAGGTGATCAACAACATCATCCCGCGGGTCAACCCCGACCTGATCCACTGCAACGACTGGATGACCGGACTGATCCCCGCCATGGCCCGGCGGCTCAACGTGCCCTGTCTTTTCACCGTCCACAACATCCACACCCAGTACCTGACCCTGGCCCAGATCGAGGACCGCGGCATCGATGCGGCGGACTTCTGGCTGTACCTGTACTACCAACGTCCGCCGCGCCGGTACGAGGAGACGCGCGCCGCCAATCCGGTCGACCTGCTGACCAGCGGGGTGTTCGGGGCGCACTTCATCAACACGGTGAGCCCCTCGTTCCTCGATGAAGTCGCCGACGGCAGGCACCATTTCATCCCGGAGCAGATCCAGCGGGAAATCCGCTACAAGCGGGATGCCGGATGTGCCGCGGGCATCCTGAATGCGCCCGACCCCAGCTATGACCCGGAGCGCGACGCCTCCCTCAAGCTCCGCTACGGTCCCGGGCGGCCGCTGCGGGCCAAGGCCGCCAACAGGCGGGCGCTCCAGGAGAAGCTGGGGCTGACGGTGGACGCGGGGGCGCCGGTGTTCTTCTGGCCCTCCCGTCTGGATCCGGTGCAGAAGGGCTGCCAGTTGCTGGCGGAGATCCTCTACCGGGTGGTTTCGGATTACTGGGACCGTCGCCTGCAGTTGGTCATCGTCGCCAACGGTAGTTTTCAGCGTCACTTCGCGGACATCCTGCACGCCCACGAGTTCTACGACCGGGTGGCGGTCTGCGACTTCGAGGAAGGACTTTCCCGCCTGGCCTACGCCGGGGCCGATTTCACCCTCATGCCGTCCCGTTTCGAGCCCTGCGGACTGCCGCAGATGATCGGCCCCCTCTACGGGTCCCTGCCCATCGTGCATGCCACCGGCGGGCTCAGGGACACCGTTTCGCACCTCGACGCGGAACGGGGCACGGGCAACGGCTTTGTCTTCGAGCACTACGACACCGCCGGGCTGCGCTGGGCCATCGACGAAGCCATGCGTTTCCATGCTCTGGCGGATCCCGCTCGGGAAGCCCATGTCTCCCGCATCATGCGGGAAGCACGGGAGACCTTCACCCACGAGGTCACGGCACAACACTATGTCGGCATCTACGAGAAGATGTTGCAGCGGCCCCTGATGACGTCCTTCGGGTGACATTCCAGCATGTCCTTTCCTCCCATTTCCAACGCACCCCGGCGCCTGCAGGACGATGGTTGGCTGGCGCCGTACGGGGCGGCATTGCGGCGGCGTTCCGCGGCGGTTCGTGCCTGGGAGAAGCGTCTCACGGGCGGGCGCTGTTCCCTGGCGGACTTTGCCAGTGGGCACGAGTATTTCGGTCTGCATCGTACGGGCAGCGAGTGGGTTTTCCGGGAGTGGGCGCCGCAGGCGACGGGTGTGTTTCTGATTGGGGAGCCGACCGGTTGGCGGGAGGCGTCGGACTTCGCCCTGCGGGCCCTGCCCGAGGGGTGTTGGGAGGGTCGTTTCCCGGCGGACTGCCTGCGTCACGGGAGTCTCTATCGGCTGCGCGTGCACTGGGACGGTGGCTGCGGGGACCGCATTCCGGCCTATGCCCGACGGGTGGTCCAGGACCCTGAGAGCCGCCTGTTCAACGCGCAGGTGTGGTCACCCGCCGAACCCTATTGCTGGCGCAACCCCATCCCTCCGCCTCCGCAGACGCCGCTCGTGTACGAGTGCCACGTGGGCATGGCCCAGGAGGATGCCCGCATCGGCACCTACGACGAGTTCCGCCGCCTGACCCTGCCCCGGATCCGGGACGCGGGCTACAACACCCTGCAGATCATGGCCGTCCAGGAACACCCCTACTACGGCTCCTTCGGCTACCATGTGTCGAGCTTCTTCGCCGCCTCGAGTCGCTTCGGCACGCCGGATGCGTTCAAGGCCCTCGTGGACGAAGCCCACGGCCAGGGCCTGCGCGTGATCATCGACCTGGTGCACAGCCATGCCGTCGGCAACGAGGTCGAGGGTCTGGCCAGGTTCGACGGCACCTCCTGTCAGTACTTCCACGAGGGACCACGGGGACGCCACGCCGCCTGGGACTCCTGCTGCTTCGACTACGGCAAGCCCGAGGTCCTCCACTTCCTGCTCTCCAACTGCCGCTTCTGGCTGGACGAATACCACCTGGACGGATTCCGCTTCGACGGCATCACGAGCATGATGTATGCCCACCATGGTCTGGGACGCGCCTTCGCCGGCTACGAGGACTACTTCGGCCAGGACGTGGACGAGGAAGCCCTCGCCTACCTGGCCCTGGCCAACCGCGTCATCCACGCGGTCCGCCCCGATGCGGTCACCATCGCCGAAGACGTCAGCGGCATGCCCGGACTGGGCGCCCCGCCCGACGCGGGGGGCATGGGTTTCGACTACCGTCTGGCCCTGGGGGTGACGGACATGTGGTTCCGCATGCTGGACATGCCGGACGAGTCCTGGCCCCTCGGGGGTGTGTGGCACGAGTTGGTCAACCGGAGGCCGGACGAGAGGACCATCAGCTACGTGGAGTGTCACGATCAGGCCATCGTGGGGGGGCAGACCCTCCTCTACCGCCTGCTCCAGGATGCCATGTACGATTCCATGCACGCGGGAAGCCTGAGCCTGAGCACCGACCGGGGGATGGCCCTGCACAAGATGATCCGTCTGGCGACCCTGGCGACGGCGGGTCACGGGTACCTCAACTTCATGGGCAACGAGTTCGGGCACCCGGAATGGGTGGATTTCCCGCGCCAGGGGAACCAATGGTCCTACCATCATGCCCGGCGGCTCTGGTCGTTGTCTGAGAATCCCGCCCTGCGCTACCGCTTTCTGGCGGCCTTCGACCGGGCCATGCTGAGCGCCGTCGCGACCGGGAATCGGCTGGCAGGCGCGCGCCCCCAGTTGCTGGCCATCTCCGAGGCGGACCGCATCCTGGCCTTCGAGAGGGGAGGACTCTTCTTCTTCCTCAACCTGCACCCCCAACGCTCCTTTACAGACTACCCGATCGAGGCGCTGCCGGGAAAGTACCGGATGATCCTGGATACCGACAGGCCGGAATTCGGCGGCCATGGCCGCCTGGCGCCGGACCAGACCCACGAAACCACCCGCACGGTGACGGACCACAGCCAACGCCATCTCCTGCGCCTCTACCTCCCCGCGCGCAGCGCCGTGGTCCTGCAGCGAATCCCGCCCGCGCCCGGCACGGCAACGTGACACGCCGCCGCCGGCGACTGCGTCCCGGCGGAAGGCAGATGAC
>JAFGRS010000236.1 GCA_016935045.1 Lentisphaeria bacterium
CCCGCGAGTGCCCGCGCGGCCGCGGGCGTTCCATCCCCCTGGAGCGCGAGCGTACCGCGAGCATCCCGGCGTTGACTGAGGCCTTACGATTGTGTACCGGACCGGGTTTGACCGGGACGGCTTTGCAGAGGATAGTATAGAAGGTAAACGTCAGGCGTCTCGGGCGGTTTTGACGGTTGCCCTGCGTCTGGGGGTTGCGGGGAGGGCTTGGCCAGGTCGGTACAGGAAGTGTGTTCCCTGAAATAGCCTCAGATCCATGCAGCGCATCCTGACAGTACGGCTTCCGGACAAGCGCCTGTTGCGCTGGGGTCTGGACTTTTCGGAGTACGGGACGCTGCGCATCAACACCACGCGCTGGTCCCACAAACGCCCCTGGGCGCGCCTGAGCTTCTGCCAGTGTTCCTGCTGCCCGTTGCAGGACGGTCCCTATGCGACCTGTCCGGTGGCCGAGGTCATCCTGGAATATGCCCTGGACCTGGCCGAACGTTCGAGCTGTGAGGAGGTTTCCGTCTCCCTGCGGGATGAGGGTGAGCGCATTCAGGCGTTTGCCCCGATGGCACTGCAGGACGTGGTGGGGGAGTTGATCCGGTTGGCCGTATACCAGGCCGGCTGCCCGATCGGGCGCAAGGTGAAACCCGCCATGGCAGGTCTGGCATTGTTTCCCTCCCAGGAGGAAGTCCTCGCGGCCCTCGGCAGGCACTTTGCCGCCCTGGGTGGGGAAGCGATCGCCATCAAGATCATGGCTGATTTGCACGAGGTATTCTGTTCCCTGGGGCGTCGCCTGGGGGCAGCCGGATCGGGAGACGTTTACCTGAACGCGGTGGTGGTGCAGGAGGCATTGGCGGCGCTGTTCCGGCTGACGGCGCCGGAGCGGATTCGCAGCATCGCTCTGGGGGACGGTTGAGTCAGGGTGGGGGTTCTGCTGTCCGCGGGAGGGTATGGGATCGGGTGGTTTCCGCCCTGTGCCCGATGGGAGGCGTCGGTTCTTCCGTCCGGATGCAACCTCCACGTCCATGCCGTGTCACACTCGTGTCCTCGGGTGCGTTGCCCGGGGCGGTTGGGACTGGGCGGCCCGGCGCCGGCGGCACGGAGGGGGGGGCGGGTGTTGGAGCGTGAGTTCCGCGAAGGGTGTGGACCGACCGGAGGCGGACCCGGGCACGGCGACGGGTCGCAGGAAAGGACTGTGGATCGTCATGGAAGAGCATGTGGGTGGCGTAACGTTCAAGGGCAGTCCCCTGACCCTGGTGGGTCGCATGCCGGCAGCGGGGGACACGGTGCCCGACGTGACTGTCCTGGGCAGGGACCTGGGTGCGGTGCGCCTGTCCGATTTCCGGGGCAAGGTGATGGTGCTGGTGACGGTTCCCTCGCTGGACACGTCGGTGTGTGATATGGAGGTGCGGCGCTTCAACCGCGAGGCGGCCGGGATGGGTCCGGACGCAGTGATTGTGGTGGCGAGTGTCGATCTTCCCTTTGCCCAGGCGCGCTGGTGCGGGGCGGCCGGAGTGGACCGGGTGGTGACGGTCTCGGACCATCGCGAGACCGCGTTGGGCCAGGCGTTCGGGGTCCTGGTCCGGGAATTGCGTCTTCTGGCACGGTGTGTGTTCGTCATCGACCGGGAAGGTGTGCTACGGTACACGCAGTTGGTCCGCGAGATTGCCGAGGAACCGGACTATGGGGCGGTTCTGGGGGCCCTGCGCGGGGTGATGTGAGCGGATCGGCGACGGGTGTAAGCGTAAGGAGATGGTTGGATGAAGAAGTACGAGTGTACGCTCTGTGGCTACATTTACGATCCTGCCAAGGGGGATCCGGAGAACGACATCGAGCCGGGCACGGCGTTCAAGGACCTGCCCGAGGACTGGGTCTGCCCGGAATGCGGCGCCGGCAAAGAGGATTTCGAGGCCCTCTGACGGGCGAGAAGCGATGACGGGGCCGGCGCCCGGCGCCCCCGCTCGTTCCGGATCGGGATGGTGTCCCGGCGTGGCGTCTCGGGCCTCGGGCGTTTTCCGGTCCGCGGGCTGAGGGTTGCCGGCGGCTGTGCGGTCGGGAGCAGACGGCGGATGGTGGTTACGGAAGCAGCCTGTCGGCGGCTGGCACGGCTCGGGCAACGGGCCGGGGAGCGGTGTATCGGGTTCCGTTTCGAGGGCGCCATCGGTACCTGTCGCGCCAGCAGTCCCATACTCAAGCCGGTGCAGGCGCCGGTCGAGGGGGCTGAGGCGTTTCGGGCCGGGCAGGTATGGATTTATGCCGTGGGGGACCATGCCGACATCCTGCGGCAGGCGACCCTGGACTTCGACGGTGCCTTCTTCGGTCCCGGGCTGACTCTGGCGTGGCCGCATCGGGAAGGGGGTTGTCCGAACTGCCGGTGACCCCATTCCCGCGGCCGTGCCCGAGCCGGTGTCTGTGTCCGAGCCCGCTCCCGTGTCCAGGCCCGTTGCGCTGGCGCCGGGGCAGGGCCTGTCCGTAGCTGCCTGTGGAGGCGGTTGCGCAGCCGTTGTCGATCCATGGTATGGAGGAACGCCATGTCCCAGGGCACGTCCAGGGAGGCGCCCGGGAGATTCCGGTTCAAGGAGCAGAAGATCATGCGCCGGGTCTGCCTGGCGCTGACGCCTGCGTTGGTGGGTGGTGTTTACTTCTTCGGCTGGCGTTCGGCGGTCATGTGCGCCTGGGTGATGGCGTGGGTCGGTGCCGGGGAGTGGTTCCTGGCCCGGCGCCGGGGGGACCCGCTGACGGAATCGGCCCTGGTGACGGGAATGCTCCTCGGGCTGAGTCTGCCGCCCACCATTCCCTTCTGGATGGCTCTGGTGGGGGCCCTGGTGGCGGTTTCCTTCGGGAAGGAGTTCTTCGGCGGTTTCGGCCGCAATGTCTTCAACCCCGCCATCGTGGGCAGGGCATTCCTGTACGTCTGCTTCCCCGTGGCGATGACACGCGGCTTCGTGCCCGCCTATTGGGGAGGAGGGGGCGGCTTCCTGCACTGGACCGCCCAACGAACCGTCGGGACGCTGGATGCGGTCAGCGCGGCCACTCCCATGTGGGTCCTGCGGGACTACGGCTACAGCACTCCCTTCCTGCAGTTGCTGCTGGGCAACATCCACGGGGTCTTCACGGGGGCGGACGGCACCCGGCGTGTCCTGGCCGCCGGTTCCGTGGGTGAAGTCTCCGCGTTGCTGGTCACCCTCGGGGGGCTGTACCTGCTGCTGACCAGGACGGCCCAGTGGCGCCTGGCTCTGAGCAGTCTGTGCGGCGCCGCGGGGTTCGCGCTGCTGCTGCGCCATGTCTTCGGGGTCGCGATGGTGCCCCCGCTGCACTGGGTGTTGTGTTCGGGGGCCTTGCTGTACGCCTGCTTCTTCATGGTCACGGACCCGGTAAGCGCCCCCAACGACCGCACCACGCAGTGGATCTACGGGGCGCTGATCGGGGCGTTCGTCGTGCTGTTCCGCTGGAAGGCCGTGTTCGCGGGCGGGGTCGGTTTCGCCATCCTCATGGGCAACACCATCGGTCCGAGTGTCGAGATGGTCTTCAGGGGCCGCGCCAAGCGCGGGCGGACCAAGGCTTCTCCGGCCCGGGCGGCGGCGGGGGGAGGTGTCGGCACATGACCTCGAGGCCGCTGTACATCGTTGGCTTCATGGTCGCCGTGGCGGCCGTGTTCGGGACGGCTGTCACGGGGATCCAACTGGGCTCGGCGCGGGTCCTCGAACGCAACAACGCCTTCCTGCGGCAACGCTCCCTGGTGACCGTATTCGGCTACGGCGACCCTCGCGGACTGGGGCCGGAGGGCGTGGCCGAGATCGTCTCCGGGAACATCCTTCAGGGCGAGCGGCTCGCCGACCCGGAGACGGGCGAGGTATTTGACCTCATCGAAGCCTACAGCGGTCCCGACCGCCGCGAACTGCTGGCCTACGGCTTTCCCCTGCGCGGGTTGGGCCTGTGGGGCCCCGTCGAGGCCATCCTGGCGCTGCGCCCCGACCTGAGCCGCTCCCATGGGCTCGTGATCGTGGCGCATGCCGAGACTCCCGGCCTGGGCGGCCGGATCGAGGAACCCGTCTTCACCGCCCAATTCCGCGACGGTGTGGTGACGAGTCCCCCCTCCTCCGGCGCGTTTGTGCGCCTGGCTGCCCCGGGGACTCCCGATCCCGACGGCCGCCAGATCGACGCGATCACGGGGGCGACGCAGACCTGCATGGCATTCGAGCGCATGCTGAACCGCGGCCTGGCGGGGTTCCACCGGGCCATGGCGGCGCGGCATGTCCGCCAGAGAAGGGAGCGCGGGCACGATGGCGTTCCGTGACAGCGTGGGCGGCAGGGCATTCCTTGCCAACCTGTGGCGGGAGAACCCGGTCTTCCGTCAGGTCCTCGGGATCTGTTCGACCCTGGCGGTCACCAACCTGTTGAAGAACACGCTGCTGATGTGTGCCGGGCTGGTGTTCACCACGGCCCTCTCGAGCGTGACCGTATCGGCGTTGCGGGAGCATACGCCACGGCAGGTCCGCATGATGGTCCAGGTGCTGATCATCGCGGCCTACGTCATTCTCGTGGGCATTGCCATGAAGGCGTATTTTCCGGAGGTGCACAAGGTGATCGGACCCTACGTGGGGCTGATCATCACCAACTGCATCATCATGGGCCGGTGCGAGGCATTCGCCACCAAGAACAGCCCCT
Organism: Lentisphaeria bacterium; assembly: GCA_016935045.1. Lineage (GTDB taxonomy): Bacteria > Verrucomicrobiota > Lentisphaeria > Oligosphaerales > JAFGRS01 > JAFGRS01. The sequence continues at coordinate 4,657 of JAFGRS010000236.1, forward strand.
GGCCGTCCTGCCTCGACGGGCTTGGGGCAGGGCTGGGCTACAGCCTCATCCTGATCGTGATTGCCGTAGTCCGGGAGACCCTCGGCTTCGGCACCCTGTTCGGGGTCCCCCTGCCGGCGGCGGATCGCTGGTGGCATCAGTGGACGATCATGGTGATGCCGCCGGGGGCCTTCTTCATGCTCGCCCTGGTGGCCTGGTTCGGCAATGCGACGGTTCGCAGCCGGGAAGGAGGCAAGACATGAGTCCCGTGCTCGCAGCGGCCGCCCCGCAGGCCAACCCCGGGTTGCCGGCGCAACTCCTGGTGATCCTGTTGGCGGCTGCTCTCACCGACAACATCCTGCTCACCCGGTTCCTCGGGATGTGTTCGTTCCTGGCCATCTCGCGGCAGATGAAGACCAGCGTCGGCCTCGGCGTGGCGGTGGTGTTCGTGACCACCTGCACGGCGGCGCTGAACTATCTCATCCATGTCTTCATCACCGTGCGCCTGGGAATCGAGTATCTCGAGTACATCCTCTTCATCGTCGTCATTGCCGCCTTCGTGCAACTGGTGGAGATGATCGTGGAACGCTTCCTCCCGCCTCTCTACTTCGCGCTGGGGATCTTCCTGCCCCTGATCACGGTGAACTGCGCCATCCTGGGAGTCTCCCTCTTCATGATCACCAAGGAAGGGTACGGGTTCTGGCAGTCGACGGTCTTCGGCCTGGGCAGCGGCCTGGGCTGGCTGCTGGCCATCGTGCTGATGGCCGGGATACGCAGTCGCATCCGTGAGGACAAGATCCCGGAGGGCCTGCGCGGCGCCGGCATCACGTTGGTGATCACGGGGATCATCGCATTGGCGTTCGTCGGTTTCAGCGGCATGCTTACGTTCTAGTTGCCGGCCCGCACCTTGCCTGGCATCATGCGGGGACCGGCTCGGCGGAGCCCTTCGACTGGGCTCAGGGCCTTGAACGAGGGGCGCGTGGATGCATCCCGCGTCGAAACGGCTGCGCACTCCGGCATGCAAACAGGCAGTGGATCATGACTCTGGAGGGCGAACCTGCAGGTGAGCCATCTCTGTAAAGGAACCTGGGGACCCCTGCACCAGCGGCGCAGGGAAGCGCCGCGCGTGCCGCATTCCAGGACCGGAGGCCGGTGACGATGGCATTCTTCGTGGCAGTCGGCACTCTCTGTGGCATCTGCGGCGTGCTGGCGGCGTTGCTGGTGCTTGCCGACCGCTATCTGAACGACTACGGCGCCTGCACCCTCACCATCAACGACGGCCGGAAAACCCTCGAGGTCCCCGGCGGCAGCAGCCTGCTCAGCGCCCTGAACGCAGAGCGTATCTTCATCCCTTCAGCCTGCGGGGGCGGCGGCAGTTGCGGGCTCTGCAAGCTCAAGGTCCTCTCCGGCGGCGGCCCCGTACTGGCCACCGAAACCCCCCACCTCTCCGACGCCGAGGTCCGCTCCGGGGTGCGCCTCTCCTGCCAGCTCAAGGTCCGCGAGGACATGCGCCTGGAGATCCCGGAAGCCTTCTTCCGCATCCGCGAATACCGGGCCCGCCTGGAAGCCAAAACGCCGCTGACCCACGATATCGTCCTGCTGCGGCTCGAACTGCTGGAACCCGGGACCATGGCCTTCACCCCCGGCGAGTACGTCCAGCTCCAGGCGCCGGCCTATGCCAGGAGCCCGACGCCCGTGTACCGGGCCTATTCCCTGGCCGGCGACCCCGGGGACGAACACCACATCGAGCTGATCGTGCGCCTGGTCCCGAATGGCATCTGCACGACCTGGGTGTTCGAGCATCTGCGCGTGGGCGATACGGTCCACTGCAACGGTCCCCACGGGGAGTTCCGGCTGACGGACACGGACCGGGAGATGCTCTTCATCGCCGGCGGTTCCGGGATGGCCCCTTTCCGCAGCATGCTGGCGCAGATGGCCCACACGGGATCGCAGCGTCGGTGCCGGTACTTCTTCGGTGCCGTGGAGCGGCGGGGCATGTTCTGCCTCGACGAGATGCGGGAGTACGAGCGCGTCCTGCCGGCCTTCCGCTTCATTCCGGCCCTGAGTGCGCCGGCGGAAGGGGATGCGTGGGAGGGCGAGACCGGGCTCATCACGGACGTGGTGAACCGCCATTGCCCGGACTGCTCGAACCTGGAAGGGTACCTGTGCGGCTCCCCCGGCATGATCGACGCCTGTGTCCGGGTGCTGACCGGGAACGGGATGCCCGAAGAGCAGATCTTCTACGACAAGTTCGCCTAGCCTGGAGGAACGTCCCCGTGAAGAGAAACCCCGCCTTGCAGTCCTCCCGGGAGCGCATGGCGCCGGGACGGCTCTCCCGCGGCGGGTTCCTGGGCGACGATGAGCGCCCCCTCGATGAGATCGTGGCCGCGGACGGCGCGGAACTGGCGGCCCTGGGAGTGACCGCCGCGGAGATCGCGGAACTCCTCGAGAGCTTCCACCGTGCCGCCGACGAAGCCCTGGAGACCCCCCGCGAGCTGTGCGGCGGCAGGATCGTGGTGCAGGAGACCGAGGTCATGGGGCGGATCCCCTGTCCCTTTGCCTGCGGCTTCCGCACCCACAAGGCCAACATCCTGGTCCGGAGCGGGGACAGGACCTGGGTGGTGACCCCCATGCACGCCCATCTGATCGGCCGTCACGGTTTCTTCCAGGGCCGGGGCAGTGCGTTCCGGGTGGAGCCCGCGGACCTGGCGGCCTTGGTCCGGCTCTGCCGGGGAGGCGTCACCCCCGCCGCCGGTTAGCCCCCGATCCTGGCCTCTGCCTATGCGTTTTGCGGTCTACAACATCCGTTACGGCACGGGCGGCGGCAGAATCCTGCTGCCCTGGTCGAACTATCTGCGCCGGACGCACCGGAACTTGGTGGCGTTGACCGCGTTCCTGCGCTCCCTCGATCTGGATGTGCTCGGCCTGCTCGAAGTGGACGCGGGGTCCTACCGCAGCGGCAAGCGCAACCAGGCCCAGGCGATCGCCGAAGCCCTGGGGCACTACCACACCTATCGCTCGAAGTACGCCGACCGGAGCCTTCTGCAGCGGGTCCCGGTGCTGAACAAGCAGGGCAACGCCTTCATCGCCCGGGACTCCAACCGCAATGAGGTCTTCCACTACTTCGATCAGGGAATCAAGCGCCTCGTCATCGAGCTGGAACTGCCCGAACTCACCATCTTCCTGGTGCACCTGGCCCTCGGATACCGCGTCCGACAGCAGCAGCTCAGCGACCTCTACAGCCTTGTGCGCGGTGTCTCGAAGCCCCACGTCGTGGCCGGAGACCTGAACGTGTTCTGGGGCGACCGGGAAACCAGGCTGTTCCTGGCGGCCACGGGTCTGTGCAGCGCCGACCCCCGGGCTACGGCCACCTATCCGAGCTGGGCCCCGACCCGGCAACTCGACTTCGTACTCCACAGCCCGGACATCCGGGTGCGGAGCTTTCATGTGCCGCAGGTCACGTTCTCGGACCATCTCCCCCTGGTCTGTGATTTCGGTACTCCCTGACACGGGCGCGTTCGGGATGCCGCGGGGTGAGCATGGCACCCGCAGCGCGCCGAGTGCCGTCGCAGGCGGAGGTCGGCGAGGGAGTCAGGCCCGGGGACGGGTCGGCACGGGGTGTGCGGTTCATGTTTGGCTGGAGCATCGTCGTTTTCCTGGTCTATCTCGCGGGTGCCCTGCATGCGGCGCACGCGGTGTTCCGGGTGCGCACCTCGCAGGGGGCCATTGCCTGGGCGGTCTCCCTGCTGACGTTCCCCTGGATCGCGCTGCCGCTGTACTGGGTGTTCGGGCGCAGCCGGTTCGAGGGCTACGTGCAGTCACGTCGGGCGGGGAACCGGCGCATCGGCGGGGAGGCGGGAAAGGCGGTCGCGGCGATGGCGCGGCGACGGACGCTCCCGGCCCAGGACCCGGGCCGTCTCTGCGAGGCGATGGAGTCCCTGACCGGCCTGCCCTGCACGGCGGGCAACGAGGCGCAACTCCTGATCGACGGCGGCGATGCCTTCAGCGTCATGCTGGAATGCGTGGCCAAGGCGCGACGCTACGTCCTGATGGAGTTCTTCGTGGTCGAGGAGGGGCAGTTGAGCGCCGCCTTCAAGGAGGTGTTGAGCGCCAAGGCCCACGAGGGCGTGCCGGTCTGTTTCCTCTACGACGAAATGGGGTCCTGGAAGCTGTCGCGCCGATACGCGCGCGAACTCCGCAACGCCGGGGTCCAGGTGGCGAGTTTCCGTTCCGCCCGCGGCGGGATCAACCCCTTCCAACTCAACTTCCGCAACCACCGCAAAATCACCGTGGTGGACGGACACACAGCCTTCGTCGGCGGACTCAACCTGGCCGACGAGTACATGGGCCGCGGAGGACCCCTGGGACCGTGGCGAGACACCCACCTGCGCCTCAGCGGACCGGCCGTGGCCGCGGTCCAACTCGCGTTCCTCGAAGACTGGCACTGGGCCGTGGGGGAGGCGCCCGGGCTGCACTGGGCACCCTCCGTTCCCCGGGTCCCGGGCCATCGGGCGCAGGTGGTTCCCACCGGTCCGGCGGATGAATTCGAGACCTGTCGTCTGTTCGTTCTCTCGGCCGTCTGTGCAGCCCGGCAACGCCTGTGGATCGCCAGTCCGTACTTCGTCCCCGGACCCGCCGAGATCGCGGCCCTGCAGTTGGCCGTGCTGCGCGGCGTCGACGTCCGCATCATGCTCCCCGACCGGGCGGACCACCTCCTGGTGTACCTGGCCGGGTTCTCCTACTACCGCGACCTGCTGCGGGCCGGAGTGAAGCTGCTGCGCTACGAGCGCGGCTTCATGCACCAGAAGGTCATGCTGGTGGACGAGGCACTGGCCACGGTGGGGACGGCCAACTGGGACAACCGTTCCTTCCAGCTCAATTTCGAGATCACGGTGCTGGTCTGGGGGGAGGAGTTCGCCCGGCAGGTGCACGCCATGCTCGCCGCGGACTTCGAATTCTGCCGCGCCGCGCGCCTCGAGGACTTCGAGGAACGGGGCCTTCTCTTCCGCTTCGCGGTCCTCGTGTGCCGGCTCCTGGCGCCCATCCTCTGACGCCACCTCCAAAGGAACCCGCGGAGCCGCATCTCGGCAGGCCGCCCGGGGACCGTGCGGCGTACCAGTGGAGCGCCCGCGTCCTCGCGGGCACGGCCCGCGGGACGCTGCGGCTCCGCGGAGCGTCGCCCTCCAGGGGAAACGGCTCCGCGGAGCGTCGCCCTCCAGGGAAAACGGCTCCGCGGAGCGTCGCCCTCCAGGGGAAACGGCTCCGCGGAGCGTCGCCCTCGCGGGCACACATTTGAGGATACAGATTACCCTGAGACGATGGGTATGCGGCCTGTAGGACTTCGATCCATGCCGGCATCGCTACCGCCCGGGACCGGCGTTGGCGGGCCCTGTGGAGCGCACCGGTCCTCCGGCCTGTCCGGGGGACGGGTGAGCGCGGGCCGTTGCGTGAGAGCGGGTCATGAACGTACTCTGGATCCTGACGGACGAGCAGCGAACGGATTCCCTTGGGTGCTACGCGTCGCCCTGGGCATGGACTCCGTCCCTGGACGCGTTGGCGGCACGGGGCACGGTGTTCCAGCGTGCCTATACGCCGAGTCCCGTCTGCGTCTCGGCCCGGGCGGCCATACTGACCGGCCAGTCCAACGTGCGCCTGCGCGTCCTGAACAATCACCATGCCCTGGAGCCGAAGCGGGCCCGCTTCCTGACCCGGGTGTTTTCCGGGGCCGGCTACGCCACGGCCAGCTTCGGCAAACACCACTACAACTGCCCGGGCGTGCAGGCGTTCGACACCCAGGCGGGGAAGGTCCTGGATGACCGGGTGAGTTACACGGCCTACCGCGCGCCCTTCGCCGACGCAGACGCGGACGTGGTGTACTACCCCACCGAGTTCCGTCACTGGATCCTCGCGGGACGGTTCCCCGGCGCCGTGGCCGACACGGCGGAAGCAGAGAATGCCGACCTGGCCCTCGACTGGCTGCGCCGTCGCGACCGGGGGCGGCCGTTCCTTTTGCGTCTGAGCCTGAATGCTCCGCACACGCCGGTGGTCGCCCCGGCGCCCTACGACAGGCTGATCGATCCCGGCGCGATCTCGCTGTCCACGGGCGACGGCGAAACATCCGAGCTTCCCCGGGCCATCCGGGAAAACCTGTGCGAGAAGGCGGGGAGCTGGCGCCTGACGGCCCGCCAGCTCGGGCGCTGTCGGCAGGTCTACTATGGCCGGGTCGCGTTCCTGGACGCAGTGGTGGGGCAGTTTCTCGACCGCGCCGAGTCCCTCGGGGCGCTGGACGACACGCTGATTGTGTTCACGTCGGACCACGGCTGTCACCTGGGGGACCACGGTCTGCTGCAGAAACAGAGCTTCTACGAGGAATCGGTTCGGGTGCCATGGATCGTGGCGGGTCCCGGTGTGGCTGGGGGTCAGGTGGCGACGCCGGTCAGCGCTGGGAGCATCCTGCCGACGTGCCTGGAGCTTGCCGGGCTGGGGTGTCCGGCGCCGGTGGATTTCCCCAGCCTTGCGGGGGCATTGCGGGAGGGCGGGGAACCGCCTTCCGAGCCGGTGTTCAGCGACATCGATTTCGGCATTTGGGGCTATCGTGACGGGGATCGGTACGCGATGGTCCGCGAAGGGGACTGGAAGCTGGCCGTGTTCCGCGACCCCCGGGACAAGGGTCGCTTCCCGCCGGACGACGGGCTCATGCTCCACCATCTGGCGACCGACCCCACGGAGCGCGTCAACCTGGCAGGGCGGCCGGAACACGGGGGGATCGCCTCCCGACGGATTGCCCTGATCGATCGGCGCGACGCCGAGGTCATCGAGGAACCACCGGCATGAGGATGTGCCGGGACCGGACCGGGAGGTGGGTCGCCACCGCCCTCGGTTGGGTGGTCACGGGCAGCCGCAAACAACGGAGGTCAGGCAGACATGGATCCCTATCGACTCGCCAACGTCAGTCTCGAAATCAGCCCCAAGCCCTTCTTTGATCTGGATGACAAGGGGCTGGCGGGGATCTTCGCGGACCTGTTCCGGCAGTGGTACTCCCTGCTGAAGCATGCCGACGAGGTCTCGCTGCTCTGGTGGCTGAGCGACGGCACGGACCTGCTGACCTACAACGGGAATCTCGAGGAGCCGATCGAGTGGATGGCCTATCTTGGGTATGCCCACAAGACCTACGACGTGCCCCGGGAGAAGGATCCCCACGGCGAGTCCATCGTCGGCTGCCCGCGAATCTACCACCCCAGACCCCGGCGCATCACGTGCGGCGACGCAAAGAGGATGGTGGCGATCATGAAGGCGGCGGCGAGGGAGGCGCTCGGCGCGGACCTGCGGGTGGGGTACGCCTTTGATCCCGGCGCCGAGTTTTCCAACCATCCCTTCCGCTACCGGGATCATCCCGAACTGCTCATGGGGGAGAGGCTCAAGTGCATCGACTGCACGGCGCTGCTGCACGCCGACGGGCGCGCCTTCGCGGGGTTTCCGGGCGGGATTCCGGAGGGGTTGCCCTTCGGCACGTTTTTCGGTCGGCAGGCACAGGCGTACCTCACCGAGATGGGCTTTGACTACCTCTGGCTCTCGAACAGCTTCGGTTTCGGCCGCAGCCCCTATGCCTTCGGCGGAGCCGGGCAGTTCTTCGACGGCCGGGATTACCGTCCGGAAGGGAATACGGCGGTCCGCGACGCGGTCTTCCGGTTCTGGCAGCTCTTCCGGAGCGAGTGTTCCGCGATCCCGGTCGAATGCCGCGGCACCGACTTCACGGCGGGCATGAACCTGGTCAACCACGCCACACCCTACGACCGCATCTACGCGGAAATCCCGGGACTGACGCCGCCCCCCAACACCCCCTGGCCCGCCCTCACCGGCAACCATGGACTCGCCCTGGCCGGATACCTCAGCGAAATCAGCGGCTACCGGGGCAAACGCTTCCCCTTCCGTTTCTATACCTCCGACCCATGGTGGTGCAACACCCCCTGGAACGACAGGTGGGAACGCCGCCCCCACGACATCTACCTCTCCATGGCCGTCTCCCGCCTCGACGCAGGCGGACGCATCGCGACGGTCAACGACGTCAAATTCCTCTCCGTGGACACCTCCTGGGGCGAGCTGCCGGAGCAGATTCCGGACGAGGTCATCCCGCACGTCAAACGGGCCCTCTCCCTGCGCCCGGACGCCGCGGCCCCGGTTCTGTGGGTGTACCCCTTCCGCGAGTACCATGACTACACCTTCCGGGACACGGCACGCATGCCCGAGGTCATGGCCGGCGACCTCCTGATCCAACAGGCCTACAACAACGGACTGCCCCTGAGCGGGGTCGTGACCACGGAAGCCCTGGCCGAGGTGCTGACGGGGAGGCCGGACCGCCTGGCGGGATCCGTGCTGGTGACTCCCGTCCCGGATGCCGGCACGGCCTGGGAGGACGCCCTCGCCCGTCATCTCGAAGCGGGAGGCAGGGTGCTCTGCTATGGGCCCACCGGCCATGCAAGTCCGGCCTGGCGCGAGCGCCTTGGCTTGGCCGCAGCCGAGGTCCGTGAGGGTTGCCTGCCGCTGCGGCTGGTGGAGGATATCGACCGCTACACCCGAACCCCCGCCCCGGCGCGGTGTTGTCATCCTTCGGCGTTGAGCGGCGGAGGTCTGGGGGAGGTGCCGGCGGATCGCGAAGACCCCGGGCGCCGGGTCCTGGCGTGGGCGGGAGACCGGGTCGCTGCCCTGGTCCGGGGCCGTCTGGCCTGGGTGCGTGGAAGCAGTTCCATCACCGAACAGGGGATTCGCGGCCGCGGCCTGGGAGTTCACGACCCGCTGGAAATGTACCTCTGCGAGAACCTGTTCCGTCAGGCGCTCGCGGCCCTGGGATGGACCCTTGCCATCGACCGGCCGGCCCCGAGCCAGGCCGCGACGCACCTCATGCTGCACCGTTGCCGGAATGCCTTTGTCTTCAGCGGCTACACCCCGGAACGCGATGTGGTCTACCGCCTGCGGACCCCCCTGGGGGCGCCGATGCTGCCGGGCCGGGACACGCGCATCGAAGCAGGGCATGCCTGCATCCCTGCGTGGCCCTGGTTCCATGAGGAGTGCCGCATCTTCGTGGAACAGGACAGCGGCGAACCGGGCCTGCACGCCATCTCGCCGAAGCACTACCGCTACCGCCGCCGCTGGGCCCTGACCGGGCTGCGAGAGGCGACGGTCCGGTTCTTTCCCGAAACGGGCTGTTTCCAGACGACCCAGATCCTGCTCAACACGGACCTGGGGATCCTGGTCGTCGGTGATCCCTACGACGCCGCCTGGAAGGATGACTGCTACGGCCGATACGTCGAGATCCGGGGTGTTTCCGGCACCCTCACCTTCGGCTGGTCCCCGGACGATGCCCCTGTTCCGGTGCGCCGCGAAGAAATCGATCCCTCGTCCGCCGGCGGCGGCGTCTGGCCCTGAGCCGGACCGCATGCGGAGGCTACCTTTGCACTGCAGCGGCGGAACGTTCAGACGGCTGCCGGTCGGAGACCAGACGGACAACGAGCGGCGGAACAAGGCAACACAGCCCAACAGGGCGCGCGGGAGAGACCGGACCATGCACAAGCTTCTGCCAACCACCATCCTCGCCGTCCTGTTCGCCGGCGCTGCCCCGCCCGCAGGCAGCGCGGCCGCCCCCAAGCCGACCGCGCCGAACATCCTGCTGATCCTGACCGACGATCAGGGTTGGAGCCAGACATCCCAACCGATGGATCCGCGCGTACCCGCTTCGGCGTCGGCCTACCTCGAAACGCCGCATATCCACCGCCTGGCTCGCGAAGGCATGCGGTTCACCGGCGGCTATTCGCCCGCGCCGCTGTGCACGCCGACCCGCCGCAGCATCCTGTGCGGCACGACCGCGGCGCGCAGCGGCAGCGAGTTCTCCAGCAAGTGGGTGCCGGCCGAGCACGTGACGATCCCCAGGGCCCTCAAGCGGGCGCACGCCGCCTACCGCTGCGCCCATTTCGGCAAGTGGGGCGAGCAGATGATCTCGACGCCCGAGCAGTGCGGCTACGACGCCAGCGACGGCGAAACAGGCAACCTCACCGGCGGCATGCCCGCGTCGCTCGGCGTCAAGGGAGGTCACGGTGCCGGTCCGCCGCACTTCATCGACAACACGGACCCCAAGCGAACGGTATCCGTAACCGACAGCGCCATCGCGTTCATGCGCAGGCAGCACGAGGCCGGCCATCCGTTCTATGTGCAGGTGAGCTACTACGCGGTACATCTGTCGGTGGTGTGCCGCGAAGACATGCTGGAGAAGTACCGGGCCAAGGGCGTGCCCGACCGCGGCTACACCCCGGCATGGGCGGCGATGATGGAGGAAATGGACCACGGCGTAGGCCGTTTGCTCACGGCGCTCGACGAACTGGGGATCGCTGCCGGCACGTACGTGTTCTTCACGGCCGACAACGGCGGGCGCGGCACGCTGCCTGGCGGCGACGAAACTCGGACCGCGACCAACCACCCGCTGAGCGGCGCCAAGCACAGCCTGTACGAAGGCGGCATTCGCGTGCCCTTCATCGCCCGCGGACCGGGCATCGTGCCGGGGGCGGTGTGCCACGTGCCCGTGGCAGGCTACGACTTTCTGCCGACCTTCTACGACCTGGCCGGCGGCACCGTCCCGTTGGACCCCGGGGTCGACGGCGCGAGCATCCGGGCCCTGCTGACCGATCCCGAAGATCCTGGGTTCCAACGGCCGAACCGTGCGTTGTTCTTCCACCGACCCGGACGCGGGTTCTCGGCGATCCGCCAGGGCGACCACAAGCTCCTGGTGTGGTGGGACACGAACAGCACAATCCGCTCGCGCGAACTCTACGACGTCGGAGCCGACCCGCGCGAAGAGGGCCGCAACGTCGCCGAGGAACACCCCGGCAAGGCCGACGCGATGCAGGCCGCCCTGCTGGCCCACCTCGATGCGGTCAACGCGGAGAAAGCGGGGGACGTCCGGAAGAAGCGGAAGTGAGGTCCATGCGTGAGGGCGACCTGTTGGGGCCCTGCGAGCAGTAGGCACCGCATGTTCACGAGAGACCGGGCACTCCTCACGGTGGCCCTGCTCTCCGCCTGTTCCGCCGGCGGCGCCTCGGCCGAGGGAGGGTTCACGGCGCCCGGCACCCAACGGGTCGCACCGGAGCCGACCCCGGGCCGGCTCTCGTCCGTCAAGGGCTCGGAGATGCGATGGTGGCACGATGTGTTTTCCATCGCCTTTGACGGTCACGGCAACTTCGTGACACCCCACCTCGACGTCCTGCACGCCACGGCCGCCAGCCTGGGAGGCATCGGGCACCACGGGGTGTGGGAGGCGGATGTGAACCGGGACATGCCGTGGATGAGGGGGAACCTCGCCGCCTTCCGACGTATGGCCGCGGAGGATCTGCGGGACATCGATGTGTTCGGTTACCTCCTGAGGCCGCCCTGGCTTGCCGAATACGAGGACAAGGGCGACGGGAACCCGGAGGCCCCCTTCTGGTGGGCCGGCCGGGATCCGCGCCGGTCACGCCATGGTCGATCCCTACGTGGAGGAGCAATACAGCGGCTGGGACGGGGCGGGATTCACGAAGCGGCGCTGCGAAACGCTTCACAAGGTCATTGCCTTCGACCTGCTTGCCAATCGCGGCATCCCCGCGTTCGGCCTGACCTGGGACGGCGGTTTCTCTCCCGGCTCCATCCATTCCGCCGGACAACTGCACACATTCGTGAACCACATCGCGCCGGTGGTCTCGAGACGCGAGTACCGCGCCGACATCGGTCTCGCCTGCAGTTCCTGGAGCTGCATTGCTGCGGCCACACCCTTCGGCGGCTGGAATCA